>CALGJS010000265.1 GCA_937927835.1 uncultured Saprospiraceae bacterium
TTGGACCTATGTTTCTATGGAATATTTTAAGCAACGAGTGGTGGCAGGTGAAGTCGGTTCTTCGGCAATGCCGCATAAGGTGAATCCGATTGATTTTGAAAATGCAGAAGGAAACTTAGGAATGGCCAACGCGATCTTTACACACTTAGCGGATAAATTACCGGTTTCTAGATTGCAACGTGATTTGACGGATAGTACCGTTTTACGAAATATAGGAGTTCCTGTGGGACATACGATTATTGCTTTTCAATCCATCTTAAAAGGGTTAGGAAAATTATTATTAAACGAAACCAAACTCGGAGAAGACCTGGATAAAAACTGGATGGTGGTTTCTGAAGCGATCCAAAACATCTTACGTCGCGAAGGATATCCAAAACCTTATGAGGCACTGAAGAGTTTGACGCGTGGAAAAGCGCAAGTGACCCAAGAGGATATTCATGAGTTTATTGATGAGCTTGATGTGGATGAGATTGTGAAAGGAGAGTTGAAAGCGATTACGCCAAGGAATTATGTGGGAGTGTTTTAGTCGAAAACATTCTCAATATTCCCTAGGACAATACTGATTCAGTTTGAGTTTCTTTTAGATTCATCCGAGCATTTCCTTGGAGAGATGTTTTTGGAAACTGCAAGGTAAAGGTACTCCCCTTCCCTATTTCTGAAGAAACGTAAAGGTCACCTTCGTGTAGTTCCATAATTTTTTTGGAGATCGTCAAGCCGAATCCTGTCCCTTCATAATTAGCGGTATGGCCAACTCTTTTGAACATTTTAAATACTTCTAATTGATTTTCATTCGAGATACCAATCCCGTTATCTTTGACATGAACGTAGTTATTTTTTTCATCTTCATTTGTCCAGATGATTATCTCTGGGCAACTTCCTTGTGGAATAAATTTCATTGCGTTGGTTAGTAAATTTTGAATAACACGTGATATTTTAATTTTGTCGATAGTAACCAAATCAGACTGCAATGCTGATTTAAAATTAATAATTGCAGTTTTATCTTCAATAATTGTACTTAAAGAGTTAAGTACTTCGTCAATAATTTTAGAGATAGAATATTTAGTCAACTTTAGGTTTTCAGAATTTAATTTTGAAAACGTCAAGATATCATCAATCAAGTTATTTAACCGATTAGTTCCTTTTTCAATTTCTGAAAAGAAGTAGTTTTCCTCCTCATTGAGTCTACCCTTTAATTTTCTTTTTAATAAAGTAGCAAAAGAACTAATGTTATTCATTGGCGCCTTAAGGTCATGCGAGGTAGCATGCGCAAAGTTTTCCAATTTCATATTGGACTCAATATAAGTTTCTAGTCTTTCGTTTTGTTCTCTTAGTTTGAGGGTTCTCTCCTCCACTGCTGCTTCCAACAAAAGGTTGCGTCTTTGTATTTCTTTCTCTCGGTATTTCATTCCGAATACAACTACTGCAAAAGCTAATAAACTTATTAGAAAAAGATTAGAGGTTTTCTTCCAAAAAGGAGTTAGAACATTGATGGAAATAAATCTTGGTGCTGACCAGTTACCAAATTGGTCCATTGCCTTGATACCCAATTCAAAATCTTGGTTTGGTAAATGCGTAAATTTAATTTTTTGTTCTTGTCCTAAACTTACCCAATCATCTGAAATTCCTTTTAAAACATAACTATATTCATATTGATGCGGACTAATAAAATCTTGTACAGAAAAATTAATTTCTACATTATCATGTGCATGTGACAAAGTGATAGCAGCAGTCTCGTTCAATTTTTTGGTGAGAATAGGAGCTCCTAATTTGGCATCCTTCTCATCTTTTATTACTGGCTGATTCCCAATACTAAGATGAGATAAAACCAGTTCTTTAGAGATATCTTTATTGTATTTTTTCTTTTTATCAATCAAATGATATCCTCCCATTCCTCCCAAGTAAACATTTCCATTTGTGCCCTTGAAATGACCTAACATCGAGTGGTTTTTAATCAACCCATCCATTACAGAAAAATTAAAAATGGTATTTTCTTTTTCAGAATAAGAAGTAAGCCCACTAGGCGTAGTAATCCAAAGTTCGTCCTGCACGGAGACTATTGAAAAAACTTGGCTGTTGATGGCCTTATCAATCGTGGGCATCCGATAAAAACTATCTTTAGCAATATCATAAACCTCTACTCCAGTACTTTGAGCAATCAATATTTTTTCGCCATCAACTTCTAAATCAAAAACAATATTAGAACTAATTTCGGAGGCAGCTGGTCCTTGCTTCCTTAGTTCAAAATCATAAAAACCTGATTCATTGGGAGTTCCTACATATAATCCAAAACCAGTAGCAGAGACATAAATCCGACCATATGGCCCTTTTACAATATCAAAACAATTAAATTTACCATCTGTTTCTTTAAATACTTTTCCATCTAATTTGGTCGTCTTTCTAGAAAACGAATCATAGATAAAAACCCCAGCATGCGTTGCTAACCAAAACGTCCCTTTTTCTACTTCAAGAATATTCCAAATATGGTTATTACCGGTATATTTTTCTAGTGCAGGCACGGGATGTTCTACGACTTTAAATCCATTTTTATGTTCCCTTATTTGAAACAATAATCCATTAATATTTCCAATCCATAAATCTTCATTTTCTGCCTTTTCAAAACTAGTAACATATTTGATCGGTTTTTGTCCATCAGCTACTTCCAGCAATTCTTTTTGGTTATCAATAAACAATCCGTCATCTGTCCCCAACCAAATACCAGCTGTATTGTGATAGATGGCAGAAACCCTTGTTTTTTCTATAATCGAAGCGTAGGCAGGAAGTTGTTCAAAAAGTCTATTAACCAATCCAAAATACATAAAAACACCTTTGTTGGAAGCAATCCAAACTATATTTCGACTATCAAGAAAAATATCTTCTTTTATATCTAACCCCATTGTCAATCCATCAATTTCCACCATATCATCAAATGAGTCGGTCGGCGATGCTTTTAGTAGATTGGGAGAAATGATATAGTTACTTTTGTTGGTACATGCAAATAATCCCACTCCATCAAGGTATGCAGCTGCCGTTATATCATTGGCATTTTCATCAAATCTATTGAAACTAAATCGCTCCATTTTTAGATTTTCTCTATTTAAACCAAATTGTAAATCAACAGAACGATTGTTTAATCGATAAAAAACACCAAACATTTCTTGGAGCCAAATATTATTATTTTCGTCTTGAATAATTTGATTAAAAGTAATATTTTCGGGAAGGTCCAAATCCTTATTCGTTAAATTGGTGATCTTATAACTGTGCAGATCATTTTGATCATCTGCTATGGCCAAGGAAATACCACCTCCCCAAGTAGTAAACCAAATATTTCCCATCTTGTCCTCAAAAATATCTGCCATATCCCCAGACGGAAATGAAGGGTTATCTTTACGCTTATGGTAGGTGTGATGATCTTTTAAATTTGCTTTAAAAACAACTAGACCTTTTTGGGTCGCTACCCAAATATTTCCGTTCTTAGCTTGTAAAAGCCTTATAATATTATTAGATGGAAAGACTGTTTCTCCAAGTGTTTCATTATTAATCCGAACAAACTTATTATTATTTAATTTTTTTGCTAAACCAGCTTGTGTACCAATCCACAACTCTCCAGAATCAGAAAATAACATAGATCGCACATCATTATGAGGAATACTCTGCTCGTCTTCAGGATTGGTTTTATATCTCAGTATATTTTTCCCATCGTAGCGATTCAATCCTTTACTTGTGGCAAACCACATCATACCATCTTCATCTTCTAAGATCTGTCTTACATGATCTGAAGATAATCCATTAAATGAATTTAAGAATCGACTCTGAAGTCCAGTATTTGTTTGAGCAATAAGAGAAAAAGAAAAGAGAAAAAAGAAGGTAATTGTTAGGGTTTTCAAAAGTTTAGTTTTTAAAAAGGTCTAGATAACGTCATTTGAACTACCTCAACTGACTGAATTAATTTTTGAGAGAAATTAAATGTCCTTTTTTAATAACAAAACCAAAAAAAAATTAATTTTATAATTCTTTTGTTATTTTAAGTGCCTACATATTACGATCAAATTATATGCCAAAAAGAAGAAGAGAGGGAAAATAAACTGGAAAAATGCTTTATAATTTGAATAAAAAAATAAAGTTGTTTAAGAATATTTACAAAAGGCGAGGAGTAAGTACCGTTGTTACCGCTTGCTCGATCAAACAAGCGGTAACAACGGTATTATTTTATATTAAGTTTTAGAGAAGGGCAATTAATAATTTTTTAAAAAGTTGAAGAAAAATTGAAGTTGTATTTTAATACGCTGTAATCTAAGTTGATTAAAGTTTTGGTCGAGACTATTTTGAATTTTGACAAGGCATTTTTTTTGAGAAACCTCCTTGGTTGGTCGAAAAAAATAACGCAGATCAAAATTCAAAAGAGGCCACCAAAATTTAAACTTACTTAGGTTACAGTGTATTTAATATTTCAATCCAGTCCCCATCCCTACAAAGGAATATTCCCATGCTTCTTTTGTGGTAGTGTATCCACCTTCTTCTTCAGCATCGCAAAAGCCTTGATCAATTTACGGCGACTCAAGGTTGGGTCAATCACCTCATCAATAAAACCACGCTCTGTGGCACTAAAAGGGTTGGCAAATTTCTCAGCATATTCCGCTTCCTTTTCAGCCAATTTAGCAGCAGGATCATCGGCACTACCGATCTCTTTTCTAAAGATAATTTCAGAAGCTCCTTTTGCGCCCATCACGGCAATCTCCGCGGTTGGCCAAGCAAAATTTAAGTCTGCACCGATGTGTTTGGAATTCATTACGTCGTAGGCGCCACCATAGGCTTTACGGGTAATCAACGTGATACGTGGAACGGTTGCTTCACTAAAAGCGTATAATAGTTTTGCTCCATTGGTGATAATTCCATTCCATTCTTGGTCAGTGCCCGGCAAGAATCCTGGAACATCTACCAACACCAATAATGGAATATTAAAACAATCACAAGTACGAACAAATCGAGCACCTTTTCTAGAACTATTTACATCCAAAACACCTGCTAAACTAATCGGCTGATTGGCTACGATTCCGATACTACGACCTGCGAGTCTGGCAAAACCAACCACGATGTTTTCTGCAAAATCAGGATGT
>CALGJS010000266.1 GCA_937927835.1 uncultured Saprospiraceae bacterium
AGCCGCTAAAACTTCACAAATTTTAGCGGCTTTTGGTTTTCTAATGCTAAGAAGTAAACACCAATAGCCAAATCACGGATATCAATATTACTCGCATTTTGGCGGATTATTTTTTGGTGATAAACCTGACCGTCTGTTCCAATAATTTTATAAGCTAATGGAAATTCAAAACCACTTTCGTTGGCTGCTAATTTCAAATTTAAAAAATCAGTAGTTGGGTTAGGATAGAGTGCTATCGAAATAGCATTGACAACTGGATCAATCGCTGTAGTCTCGTCAAGCGAGAAACGATTAAAGAAATTCCAAATCGTACTACTGGCATTAAAATCCTGATTGGTTGTTCCAATAAAAGTAATACTTGCACCTGGCCAAGTGTGTCCACCATTAAAAACCTTAATAAAGGAAACCATTTTATCACCCTCACAATCCGAATAATTAATTCGACTCGCAGTGGAATTATCACCAGTGTTAATATCTGGATAGTCGGTGGTATCAGAGACTAATAAACAGTCATTGGCCGTTACCCAGTGATTCACAACAGCCTCAATAGGCAAGGCAATATTGGCAGCACCTCCATAAGGAACCGTAGCATCTGCCGTACCATGAATTTCCATAATTGGACGAGCGATTTCTGATGTACAGTCCGCTAAACTTCCCGGCACCATACTGCCTGTAACAGACGCAACTGCCGCGATCCTTTCTGAAAGATTACAAGCAAGGTGATAACTCATAAAACCACCATTGGACATGCCACAACTATACACTCGATTCGTATTTATATTATAATTTTCAGCAAATTCATCGATCATCGCACCAATAAAGCCAATATCATCAGCGGTACTTCCAAAACTCCATCCTACATTCCACGCATTACCGATTCCATCAGGATAACAAACAATAAATCGAGCCGAATCCGCTACCATATTCATTTCGCTATAAGCTTCTTGCTGGAAAGCATTTGAGGTAAATCCATGCAGATTAAACACCAATGGTAAGGATTCTTGAGGATCGAAATTAGGAGGGAGATGAAGCCGATAAGATCTTGTAACACCATCATGCACAAGGCTTTCAACCGTAGTTTGTCCAAAAATACTTGAACTGATTGCTAACGATAAAACAACAGAAAAGAAGAACGTGGAGCGTAACTTAGGCATGATACGATGATTTTGAGCTTTGATAAAAATAGATAGAAGTTAAACAAGAAATAAATCTTTTAGTTGTTTTGTGGGGGAATACCCTGATTTTATCCAGATTAACCCTGATTTTTATATAAAAACACCTAAAATTAAGGATTTTGCCTTGGATACGATATTAATATTTGTATATTTATATTTATACAGAATTTATACAAACTTGCCTTTAAGCATACTCTGAGATTCACTCTTTCTCCCTCTAACCGATTACTAAATTTGAAAATCTCTTTACTTAATGGAAAATTTAAAATTCTTTAAAGGACTTTTTTTTGGACTCATCATGTCTGTTTTTATGTGGGGTGGAATAGTTTGGACCATCTTACAACTTGATATAAATACCTTTCAACCAGAAATTTCTGAGAAAAAAGAACCTGTTGCAGCCAACCTTACGCTAGCTGTATTTAGATGGTAATGCCAAGATAAGAATATATATTCCGTTGACAACTTAACATTTCTTGTTTTTTCCCGTAACCTATGAGGATAAAAGATTAATTTCGCAACCATGCAATTCCTCTATCCTCAATTTTTGTGGGCGCTTTTAGCGCTTGCTATTCCGATCATTATTCATCTCTTCTACTTTCGTAGATTCAAAAAGGTCTATTTTACTAATGTAAAATTTCTTAAAGAGATCAAGGAGGAAACAAGCGCTCGACGAAAGCTCAAAAATTTCCTGACCCTGCTCATGCGATTATTGGCCTTTGGAGCCTTAATTTTAGCTTTTGCTCAACCTTTTCTACCGCAAGATAACGAAGTGAAAAAGGGAGAAAAAGCAGTAAGTATTTATATTGATAACTCCTTCAGTATGAGTGCGCTTAGCGAAGATGTGCCTTTACTAGAAAAAGCGCGCCAAAGAGGACGCGAGATCGTAGAAGCGTACGCCGTAGAAGATCGTTTTCAGATTATTACCAGTGATTTCGAAGGTCGCCATCAACGACTAGTCAGCAAAGAGGATGCACTAACATTAATTGATGAAATAAAAATTAGCCCAGCAGTTCGCCCTTTATCTAAAGTGCTAAATAGACAGATTCAAACCCTCAATACCGCTACCACCGAAAACAAGGTCAGCTATATCATTTCTGATTTTCAAAAAAATATTACAGATTTAAAAGATTTTCGAGATACCACGCTTGAACTAAATTTATTACCCTTACAATCTGTTCAAGAAAAAAATATTAGCCTCGATTCTGCTTGGTTTGAAGCACCGGTCCAAATGATTAATCAGACCAATACATTACTTGTCAAAGTGAAAAATCATAGCGACGAACCTGCGGATAATATTCGCCTGACCATCAAACAAGACGGCCAAGTCAAACCAGTAGGAACCCTCTCTATTCCTGCCAATGCTTCGGTAACAGATAGTATCAATCTTACTATTTTAAAAACTGGATGGCAGGAAGCGGAACTCAATATTACAGATTATCCAGTGCAGTTTGATGATAAATATTATTTTACCTATAACGTCGCCAAGGAAATTAATATCCTCGTAATCAATGACGGAGCGGGTAGTAAATATCTAAACGCAGCGTTCAAAGGGCTGAGTTATTTTAAAATAAAAAACCAGTCCGCCAATCAAATTGATTATGCCGGACTTGCTGCCAATCAATTAATTATCCTAAAAGACTTAAAGGCGATTTCTTCTGGTCTCGGATCTGAATTAGCACAGTATGTTCGCAACGGTGGTAATTTATTGGTCTTTCCAGGAACAAGTGCTAGCTTAGACAGTTACCGTAGCTTTCTCAATAGCGTACAAGCCAACGAATTGCAAGCCTACGAAGCAACTGATCGAGAAGTATCCGTCATCAATACCGAAGAATTTATTTTTCAAGATGTCTTTGAAAGTATCTCTCGCAATATCAAACTGCCCATTACACAGGGTAATTATAAAGTATCTCAGTTCGGTAGCCGACAAGAAGAACGTCTCTTGACTTATCGAGATGGCGGAAGTTATCTTGGCAAATATTCCCTAGAAAAAGGGCACCTATATCTTTGTGCTGCACCATTGGACGAAAAGGTAAACAACCTAGTGCGTAGTGGAGAGATCTTTATTCCAATGCTTTATAAAATGGCCATTTCTAGCGCCAAAGACCAACAAATCGCTTATACCATTGGTAAAGATGAAGTACTAGAAACTGAAAATCGGATCACTGAGTCAGAAATGGTTTATAAAGTAAAAGGACAAGAAGAAGAGTTTATTCCACAACAAAAAGCCATCGGTCCAAGTATGGTTTTAGGAATCAACAACCAAATCAAAGACGCTGGATTTTATCAACTCTATCTAGATGCCGCCGACCCACTGGCCTATTACGGATTCAATTTTGACCGTAGAGAATCTGAATTAGGATATCTAAATGAAGATATGTTAGCTACGAACGTTGGCGAACTAGCCAATATCATCGAATCAAAATCATTGGCTTCTTTAACTCCGTTGATCGGTGACCGCAGTAGAGGCGTCAGCTTTTGGCGTTGGTGCTTGATCGCAGCCCTAATCTTTTTACTAATCGAAACCCTATTATTAAGACTGTGGAAGGTGTAAATGAATATCCAATAATGAATATTGATTGACAATCCAACCTCTACTTTAAAGTCCCATTTTAATTTTTTTAGGTAGAAAATCCCCCGCAATACGAAATGCGGAGCGTCCCCTCTATTCATCATAAATAAAAAGAAACTAAAAAATAGGAGATAATGAATATTGAATGTTGGATATTCATTAAAACATTATTCATTAAAACATTATTCATTAGCCCCATTATTCCCCCCTTACCTTGGTCATTCGGCAGATTTATCCGTAATTTGCGCCGCAATAAAAAGATTTTCATTGAATGGGACAGACTAAACGGCATACGAAGGGATTATGGTTAGTAGTATTATTACTAGCAGTAATTATTGGTGTCAAGTTCCAAACCATTGTACTTTCCCCCAATAGCTTTATTCTAGGAAACGGAACAGATGGATTTCGATCCTATATGGCGGCTTCTTATCATGTAGCCCATGATGCTACCTATTCGCATTATACCGGTATGAATTATCCGTATGGCGATCGCAACGATTATACTGATAACCTTCCTGTACTAACCAACTCAGTCAAATTTATTAGTGATCATTTGGTAGATTTAAAGCCTTGGTTTATGGGCATTTGGAATTACTTCCTACTCAGTTCCTTATTGTTATCAGGCGTATTTCTCTATCTAATCTTCCGACAATTAAAGCTGCCGCTTTGGTATGCCGTACCGATTACGATTGGTATTACCTTGATGAGTCCTCAGATCGCTAGAATGGACGGACACTATGGATTGGCACATCCTTTTTTGATTCCAATGATCATTTATTTATTGATGTGTTTTGAAAATAAACCAACACTCTTTAGGAGTATCATCGTTGCCGTCGGATTACTATTCTGTTCTTTCTTTCATTTTTATCTTTTTATCCTTCCTTTATTAATTTTAGGTTTTTATTATCTAGTAAAATTGCTATCAAATTTTTCGGTGGCCAATTTTAAATTCGTCCTGACCCATGGCATCATTCAAGTGTTGATCCCATTTTTAATTATTTATTTAGGAGGAACTTTATTTGATCCTATCACGGACCGACCAGAATGGCCGTATGGCTTTTTTGCTTACCGAGGATATTGGCAAAACATTCTTTTCCCAGGCAGAGGTGCTTTAGGGAATTTAGTACAATCTAATTTTCCCGTGAGTAGCCCACCAAATTTGGAAAACATCGGTTATGTTGGTTTGATAGGCATGCTATTTACCTTTGCGACTTTATTATTTTGTTGGAAAATATGGGCCATAAAAACACCGGTAAAAACAATGGCTTCTCAAGATTTCAAAACCATCAAAATACTATTGGTTGCTGGAATATTTGTCTTTCTTTTATCGCTAGGTTTTCCCTTTGTGATTCCACCACTAAAAGAATATCTAGCCTATGCTGGACCTTATCGGCAATTTCGAAGTGTTGGTCGTTTGTCTTGGGGATTTTTTTACATCATTAATATTGGTGCTTTTTATTTCGGCTATCATTTTTTTAATCATCTAAAAAAGAAACCTATTCGATTTTTTTTATTATTTGCCTTAGTCGCAATAATATTGATTGATGGATTTTCTTATTTTCTAAAAAAGGAATGGAAATATGCGCCCCATCCAAAAAATCGAAGCAAATTCAAAGCGGTAGATAATCCTTGGTTGGATGATTTGGACGTAACCTCCTTTCAAGCGATGATCCCTTTACCAGCGTATATGGTGGGTTCTGAAAATATATCTTATCCAGCGCATGCGCCGATCATGCACCGATCGCTTTGGGCCTCTTTACAAACAGAGTTACCCGTGATGGGATATTTTATGGGAAGAACTTCCATTTCTCAAACCTATAAATATTTAGAACTTATTTCTAAGCCTTATCGAGTTCCAGCGATTTTGGAGGATCTACCAAATGATAAAGATTTATTGATTTTTGGTGAAAAAGGAAATCTAAAAGATGTGCCAGAGCGGTATGATCAAGTTTATAAGAACCTCCCACAATTCTATGAAGACGAGCGACTAATTCTTTATCGGTTGCCTTTACAGACTATCCGAGATCGAGTACGAGCGGAACAAATTTCTGTAGTAAAAGAAAGTCAGGACAGCACCTTATTTGCACATGGTAGTTTTTGGTCTACCGATTCTATTCCAAATTTCGTTTATAAAAATTTTGATGAAAATAAAACGCCAGATGCTTACGATGGAGGAGGAAGTTTTAAAGGAAGCGGATTTCCAGCCACCATTGCTTTTGACGAACAGGTTCCAAATTCAAGATCTGGAGATCTTTATTCAATTCGCTACTGGCATCGCATCGGGGCAGATTTACAAGCATTATTAATTGTCGAAATTGAAGAGATCAATAATGAAACCGGTCAGCGCGTCGCAAAACAAGGATATCGACTCAGTAAATCTATTGAATATGTGGATGGGGAGTGGGCCTTAATTTCTCATAATTATCAAATAAAGAATCCGAACAATCGACTACGCATCAGTATGGGACATCCTAAATTGGCTGGTCAGAAATTTCAAATTGATGAACTATTAATTATTCCACAGGGAACACAAGTTTATCGCCGAAATGATAAGGAAGTTTGGAAAGGTATCCGTAAATTTGAGCAATTAAATTTAGTCGATAGCTTAGTGCTGTAGGTACTAAGTTTCTATATAGATAAGTTAAAGATATTTGATGAATCTAAGGGTGTGTTGATTTGGTGGTACTTATTGAATTAACTTAAAGTTTATAATTTAAATTACTATTGATAAAGAATTGTTAATCAGTGGATCAGTTAATTTGTTAATCAGTGGTCGGTTAAACATTAGGCAATACTACCGTAAGAGAGAAGCTATATATTGTTACTTTAGCACTGCGTAATACGTGACTGATCCACCGATTAACTAATTAACTAATTACTGCCTGACGCCTAATTCTCAAGTAAAAAAAATAACTCAAAACTCAAAACTCAAAACTCAATAACTCAATAACTCAAAACCTCCTCATGAGTGATCTTCTGATACAAAAAGCAACATTGATTAATCCTGGCGCTACCCACCACGGAAAGGTGCGAGATATTCTAATTAAAAAAGGAAAGATTGCCGAAATTAAAAGTCGCATTAAGGCTCCTGATAAGGTAAGAAAGATCGATGCTTCCGGGGCATACGTTTCGGTGGGATGGATGGATGTTGGGGTACAGACCGGAGATCCAGGATTTGAACATCGGGAAACCCTTCAAACCGTTTCTCAAGCTGCCGCTGCTGGTGGATTTACAGGAATCGTTTGCCAACCGAATACCTTACCCGTTATTCATTCTAAATCTGAGGTGTTATATCTTCAAAATAGAACAGATAAAAGTCTAGTTGACGTATTACCGATTGGAGCGATCTCTTACGAATGTAAAGGAGAAGATTTGACAGAATTATACGACATGCATAATTCTGGTGCAGTAGCTTTTTCGGATGGAAAATATCCTATCCAAAATGCAGGTTTGATGCTGCGGTCCTTGCAGTATGTAAAAGCTTTTAACGGTTTGATAATCAATCATCCACAAGAAGATAGTATTAGTAAGAATGCACAGTTGCACGAAGGAGTAGTGAGCACGAGTTTAGGAATGCCTGGCTTTCCTAGTATTGCAGAAGAATTGATGTTGCAACGAGATATTGATTTGTTAGCCTACACAGATTCGCGACTGCATGTAACCAATATTTCCACTGCAGGTGGGGTAGCGCTGTTGCGAGCAGCCAAGGATAGAGGATTAAATATTACAGGGTCTACGCCCATTTTAAATTTAATATTTGAAGACAAAGATCTTGAAAACTTCGATAGTAATCTAAAAGTCCTACCTCCATTAAGAGAAAAGTCTGATCGAAAAGCCTTAATCAAAGGACTGAAAGACGGAACCTTAGATTATATCACGTCCAACCATATTCCATTAGAAGAAGAAGTTAAGCTGGTGGAATTTCCCTATGCAAAATTTGGAGCAATTGGTCTAGAAACCCTTTATCCGTTATTGAATACCTACTTGACTAAGAAGTTTTCCGCTGCTCAAATAGTACAGATGCTCGCCATCAACCCTAGAAAAGTTTTACAACTTCCAATACCAGAAATCAAGAAAGATACACCTGCCAACTTAACGATCTTTCACCCTGATCTAGAATGGACTTATTCTAAAGCCAATATCAAGAGTAAATCCCGAAATACCTCTTTATTAGGTAAAACCTTTAAAGGAAAAATTTTAGGAGTGATTAATAATAATAAAGTAGAGATTTTCTAGACGATGGTATGGTAATTTTTAATTAGGATATGAGTGCAATATAAATTTGCCTGTTAGCTAGTTAGCCTGTTTGCTGGTTAGCTAGTTGGCTTTCTTCATTCGTAAAATACGTTAAAGAGAAGCTAACTAGCCAACAGGCAAACCAGCTAACAGGCAAAAAATGCTCACCAATTAATGAAAATATTGATTTATCAAAAGTTACCGAACTATTATTAGACAACATCCATAAAACCTAACAAAAGCGCCACTTTTC
>CALGJS010000267.1 GCA_937927835.1 uncultured Saprospiraceae bacterium
GAAGTCGCCACTAAATATCAGCTAAATGGAAAAGCTTATTCTACTGTAAGACGAGGATTGGCCGCAGCGAAAAGGAAAGCAAAAAAAGACGATGTGATTTTGATATGCGGAAGCATTTTTGTGGTAGCGGAAGCTATTTGACGTTGAAACGCTTGGATGTTGAAATGTTGAATCGCTTCGCTTGTTGAATCGCTTCGCTTGTTGAATCGTTGATTTGATTTTAACGTAAAAAACGTAGAAACTATACTTGGATAGTTTCTACGTTTTTATTATTTAAACCCAAATTTTTTATGCTGATAATTCAGGTTTTTTTAAATGACCTCGATTTCACGTTAGAACGATTAAACAAATCAACACCCCAAGATCCCCTCATATCTTCCGTTCCATCGTCCGAATAATTTCCTTCCCTTTAACGCTGTTTCGTACATTCTCTAACAAGATATTATTATCGGGAATGGCAACAGGAGGAATATTTTTAAAGGAGATAGAAAAGCCACCAGTATTAGTTCTAACAATTACCACGTGGCTAGGAAACTCAATAGTTTTGTTGTGAAAAATAGCTTGATTACCTTGAAGTGATTCTAGTTCATAATCTACTTTTTTGCCAGCAAATTGTGTAACCGCTTCGAAGTAAATTTTATTATCTCTTTCTACCAAAGCCATCTCCTCGGTAAATATGGATTGGTTGTTTGTGTTGGTGAAACTACCCGTACCTTTAATCCGTCCAGAAGAAACTGATTTCCAAGTCTCGGTTGAAGTTCCATTTTTATTTTTTGTTTTCCATTCTCCTAAGATCCAATCAAAATTTTTCATGGTAACAACATAACTTTCAGCAGAGTGATCAGAATAGGAGGTAATTGTCTGGCCAACATTAAGAGATTGAGCGACTAGTTTTTTATGGTAACCACCTTCTTTGATAAGGCCTCTTGGGTTGGCATTTATTTTACGTTGATATTCTGCCATTTGAGGAGAAGAGATGGATTCGTTGGAAGCCAATAGCGGAAGATCTTCTACTTGACGTGGAATTGCTTCTTGATCTACTTTGGCCATATTCGATGGATTTGGTTTTAGAACCGTCTGGCTGATTACAAAAACCAACCCAACCAGCAGTAATACCGATGCCGCTACAGACATGATTCCTAGTCCGGGTAGCGATCGACGACGTGCGATGGGACGTTCTTGCTTATCCAACCGTGCTTCGAGTTTAGTCCAAGCATCACTGGAAGGAGCAGCATCCATCTTTCGCGCATTGCGACCGAAATTTTCAAAAAGTGGATCTTTATTTTCCATTTTTTCTCTTAGTTTTTTTATTCCTTAGTGTGATGATGATTAATGATCAAACTTTTCATTCTCTTTTTTGCCAAAATCAATTGAGATTTACTGGTATTGATACTAATGCCTAATTCCTCAGCAATTTCTCGGTGTTTATAACCTTCCACTACATATAAATTAAAAACCGTTCGATATCCAGTAGGAAGTTGGTCAAGCAAAGCAAGAATCTCTTGTGCTGCCATATCATCCTCTACACTCACATTCGAAGTCAATTCGATATTATCAATTTCCTTAGCAAATTTTAGTTCATTGCGTTTTCGTAGAAACATCAGTGATTGATTGACGATAATTCTACGAATCCATCCTTCAAAACTACCTGCTCCACGAAAATCATCAATCTTGGTCAAAACCTTAAACATTCCATCAATCAAAACATCCTCTGCTTCCTGATGGTCCTTCACGTACCGCTTACAGATACCATACATCTTGGCCGAATAACGGTCAAAGAGATGCTTCTGAGCTTTACGATCCCGACGCTGACAGGCGGCAATGAGTTCTTGTTCTGTCACTGAATTAGTTTTCGATGGATAATTTAAGACCATAAGTACAATCTTATTTACCCTTTAGATGAGAAAAAGTTGGTCTTTTGGTGGGTAGTTAGTAAAAAAAAACGATTTTCAGTAAAAAATAACCTTAAAATCAGGGTTTTTAATAAAAAAATGAAATCTTTGGCCCTGCTCTAACCACTACCAAGATTTCTTCACCTTGACTTTTTTATTATGGAATTAAAAAATGATCAATACCAAATAACGGGTGGTATCAATCCCCTAGATTTGGTCGCACAGTATGGTGGTCCACTTTACGTGTATGACGCGGCGATTATGGAGCGCCAATACCAACACCTTTACAATGCTTTTTCAGTACCTAATCTGAAATTAAATTACGCTTGTAAAGCATTAACCAATATCAATGTTTTAAAATATTTTAAATCCCTTGGTTCAGGATTAGATACGGTTTCTATTCAAGAAGTGTGGATGGGATTAAAAGCAGGATTTGCTCCCGAAGATATTATTTATACGCCCAATTGTGTTTCGATGGAAGAGATCGGAATGGCGGTAAAAGAAGGCGTAAAAATTAATATTGATAATACCAGTATTCTAGAAGAATTTGGTCAGACCTTTCCGGAGGTTCCGGTTTGCATCCGAATTAATCCGCATATTATGGCGGGTGGTTCTTCTAAAATATCTGTTGGACATATTGATTCTAAATTTGGCATCTCTGTTCATCAAATTCCATTGGTACATCGATTGGTTAAAGCAACGGGATTAAAAGTGGAAGGAATTCACATGCATACCGGATCGGACATTTTGGATGCCCGTGTGTTTTTGCAAGGAGCAGAAATTCTTTTTCAGGTAGCAGAAGATTTTAAAGACTTAAATTATATCGATTTTGGTTCTGGATTTAAGGTGCCTTACAAAGAAGGAGGCATTGCAACTGATATTGAGGATTTGGGTGAAAAGCTTTCTGAACGGTTTAATAATTTTACAAAAAAATATGGACGCGAACTAACGCTGATGTTTGAACCAGGGAAATTTTTGGTAAGCCAGTCTGGGTACTTTTTTGTAAAAGTAAATGTGGTAAAACAAACTACTTCTACGGTTTTTGCTGGCGTAGATTCAGGATTAAATCATTTGATACGTCCGATGTTTTATGATGCTTTTCATGAAATAATCAATGTAACTCGACCCACTGGAAAACAGCGAATTTATACCGTAGTTGGATATATTTGTGAAACGGATACCTTTGGGGTAAATCGTAGATTGACGGAAGTGCAAGAGGGAGATATCTTATGTTTTAAAAATGCTGGAGCCTATTGTTCTATGATGGCCAGTAATTACAATTCTCGATATCGGCCTGCTGAAGTCATGGTCCATGATGGAGTTGCACACCTGATTCGGGAGAGAGAGACCTTTGAAGACTTATTGAAAAAACAAGTCGAGTTAAATATTTTTGAACCTGTAGAAATGAAAATTAAGTAACTTGATTTTATTGAGCTAACTGATTTAATCTTCATTCCTTAAAAATAACATAAAATGGTACGCCTTTTAGTTTTAGTGATTACTAGTTGTTTAATTTTTGGTGCTTGTAAATCAAAGCCCAAAACCACGGAAGCTGTTCCCAAAACGGAAACAACTGAAACCGTAGGTAAGACCAAATCTTTAGAAAATGATGACGTTAGTCTCATCGGATTTAAAGATAATAAGGCCGTAACCGCGAGTGGAAAGATGGTTGATATTCCCGGATTGACCGACGACAAACAAAGCACCTATTTCTTAGTTCGTCATGCTGAAAAAACAACTGAAAAACCAAATCCCGGATTGACCGATGCTGGTATGGCACGTGCCGCAAAATTGGCCGCACTATTAGATGGTCTTAAAATCGATCAGGTGATGAGTACCGATTATAAGCGAACACAGGATACCGCAGCTCCCTTAGCTAAATCTAAAAAGTTGTCTATTCAGTCCTATGACCCTGGAATGCAAAAAGATTTATTTACTGATCTTTCTGTTTTGAATAAACAAAACGTCTTGGTCGTAGGGCATTCCAATACGATTCCACAACTTGCAAACATACTGATTGGAAAGGAAGTAATTGCAGAATATGATCATGAAGATTATTCTAATTTATTAATCATTTCCATAAGTCAGCCAGGAATAGCGACTTATGAAAGATTTCAATTTTAAGATGGCTACTAGCTACTTGCCGCTAGCTTCTTGCTTCCATCTATCGCGTTTACGATCTCGATAGATTTCCGCGATAGAAGCGGGCAAGAAGCTAGTAGCAAATAGCAAGAAGCAAAAAAAACTGATTTACTAAAATATGGACAATCAATCTGAGCGCACGGTCCTACCGAATTGGCCAGTAGCACTCTTAACGGTTTTGGCAATGGTGATTATGGTAGTGAGTGGATATGCCCAACTTGCTGATCCTGTCCTGTTGGAATATTTAGTTTTAGAAGATGGTGTTTTAGAAAATTTAACAGCGATACTTTTATTACTTGGAGGAGGCTTTGTCTTTTATCGTTTTTTTAAAAATAAAAAGGACAAAGGGTTTTGGTGGAAAGTATTCCAGATTGTTTTTGGTTTAACGCTCTGGTTTGGTTTTGCGGAAGAAATATCTTGGGGTCAACGAATTATCGGTTTTGATACACCTGTATTTTTTCAAAAACACAATAAGCAATATGAAGTAGGAATTCATAATTTGACTTATGGCGAATTCAGTGTCAATCGCTGGATTTTTTCTTTTGGCTTGTCTATTGGTATTGGCGTCTATTATTTATTTTTTAGAATATTAAATTACCGCGTAAGCTGGATCGGGAACTTGACGAAACAGCTCGGTGTTCCTATCCCAAAGTGGAATCAAACTTTGATTTTATTGGCAAGTGCTATTCTGATTCTCTTTATTGATCATGATAGAAAATGGGAAATATTCGAGTGTATTTTTGTCTTGGTTTTTATGCTGACGCTCTATGAATCGGAGGATTTTTAGAAACAAGAGGAGGTTACCATCTTTTAGTCAACCTTAAAAAGATTGCTCCAGAATTTAAATCAACTTTCTACAAAGGTCTCATGTCTTTAGACCTTGATCAAATCGAAGATCAAT
>CALGJS010000268.1 GCA_937927835.1 uncultured Saprospiraceae bacterium
GCCTTTTTAGCAGTTACTTTCTTAGCAGTCGCTTTTTTAGGAGCTGCCTTCTTAGCGGTAGATTTTTTAGAGCTGCTTTTTTTAGCAGTTGCTTTCTTAGCTGATTTGTTTACGGTAGGAACACTTACGATAGAAACAACAGAGTTGTCAAAACCGAAAGGATTAGGTACGTAACCATCTGCTTGCCAGTCATTTTCCCACTTTGATTTTCCGATCAAGTAACGGAATTCGTAGTTGCGTCCTGTTTCTAGATCAACAGTAGCAGTGTAGTTGCCTTTGGAAGCTTTCATCTTCACGGCTTTCTTTTCATTCCAGTCATTCCATTCTCCGACTAATTCAACACTCTTACCCTTTGCTACAGCTTCTTTAGGCAAGCTAAAAGTAACCTTACAGGTTGGCTTGGATTTCGAAAATTGTTTTTTTAACATTACAAAAGAATATTTAATGGTTTAAGAAAAATAATATTTCAATTACCACAATTAAAATAAAAGGTGATTATGGTAATTCTTAAATTAAAGTTTGAGAATAAGGTTTGAAAATAAAAATATTGAATTTTCTTACCGTTGCTCAATTTTTATACGCTTCTTTAAAAAAATTGATACATCCTTATTATTCCTCGGAAATTCTGTCGACACGGTACGTTTACGGAGTAGCTTTTGAAATTGGCTGTAGTAGCAGTAGGGGCTAGGTTAGGGTAGTTGTAAGTTAGTAACAATATTTTGTTACTGTTTTTTCTAAAAACGGAGCAAAACTACTAACAATCAGCAACATAAACATAGAAGTTGTTTAAAAATTCCAAAATTGACTGCGAACTGATTAAATTATTTAATTCTTCATAGATTTTTATTAAAAAATAATTATTTTTCATTCCTTACTTTTTTTAACATTATTCTAAAACAAGTCATGACTAAATCAATATTATCTTTTCTGATTCTAGCCTTCTTACCTATTTTAGTAGGCGCGCAGGATACCGAAATTTTAAAACCAATTCATCAACTTTTTGATGGAATGCGAGCGGGGGATTCTACGGCGGTTCGGAGCGCTTTTATGCCGGAGGTTTTGCTCGAAACTATTCTCACTAATAAAGAGGGAAAAGTAAAAGTCCAAAAAGGAGCGTTAATGGATTTTGTCACCGCTGTTGGAACACCACATCCAGAACAATGGGACGAAAAAATATGGTCTTATAAAATCCGAAAAGATGGAAACCTCGCAACGGTCTGGACGGATTATACTTTTTATATAGGAGAGAAATTAAGCCACTGTGGCGTTAATTCTTTTACATTGGTGAACCAACCTACCGGATGGAAAATTAAACACCTAATTGATACGCGACGACGAAGTGACTGTCAAACAAGTGAGACCGATCCTCGCGATGGAGCAATCAACCAATTGATGGACAATTGGCACCACGCAGCAGCTACTGGCGATGAAGTAGTCTTTTTTGAAACACTCGGACCAGAATCAATTTATATCGGTACCGACGCTTCAGAACGCTGGACCAAGACAGAGTTTGAAGCTTTTGCTCTAAAGTATTTTGAACGAGATACCGCCTGGGCTTTTCAGCCTTTAGAACGAAAAATCTATTATAGCAAAAAAGGAGAAGTGGCTTGGTTTAACGAAACCTTAGATACTTGGATGGGCGTCTGTCGAGGATCTGGTATCTTAGAAAAAACAACGAACGGCTGGACCTTACAACATTATCATTTAGCGATTGCTGTTCCTAATGAAACGGTAGAAGGTTATTTAAAACTTTTAGAAAAGGAGTGATTAAATTTTTCTCAAAAACAAAATCAAGCGTAAAATCAATTTTTAACGCGAGAAACAACGTCATTAAAAAAAGGTAGCGCTGATAATTCAGCACTACCTTTTTTTCGCGATTGAGTGAAGCAAATAGCCAATAGCAAATGGCCAATAGCATTTTTCTACCCCAAAGATTTATTCCCATAAGCATCTTGCCAAGCCAACACACCTCCGGTTAAATTTCGAACATTTTTAAAACCAAATTGGAGCGTCAACAATTGTTGTGCCTGACCACTACGTGCGCCAGAACGACAGTGTACAATAATCTCTTGATCTTTCTTATCTTCCAGATCATCTATAGCCGTCATAATACTTCCTAATGGAATCAATTTTGCGCCAAGATTAAACGCTTCATATTCATGTGGCTCCCGTACATCAATAAAGATGAACTCTTCTCCACTATCTAATTTTTCTTTTAATTCTTTAATATCTATATCCATTTTCTAAAAATTTTTTAAACAATAATTTTTTTCTTATCAACAAATCAACAAGCGCAGCGATTCAACATTTCAACACTACTGACAATCATCCGGTCTATACTGTGTCAGATAAATATCTACAGCGCTACCGATAGACAGCTTTTGACTTTCACTAAATGCAGGTACCTGGCGCCAAACATAGGCATTGTTTTCATCTATTACGGTAGCATCTTTAATAATGGAGCCAATATTTAATTCAAAATTTCCTACCAAAAATTCTGCCTCATTAAACTGCATACAAACCAACTCAGGAATCGGTACTCGACCTCCTTTACGTTCTGTAATTACCACCTCTACCGTACTTCCTTTGTCTACCTTAAATCCGTCACGTAGTTGGTCGGTAATGTTCTCGTCTTTATAATAAACCTCTAAGATCGTATTTGGTTCTACGGTATTATCAAAACGTCGTGCTTTAATCTTGGTATTTACTTTTAAACGACTGAGTTTTTTCTTATAAGTATATAGCTCATCGTTTCCTCCCGTTAGTCCTGGAATCTCCACAGCGTCTGCAATGGACTTAGTAACCGTTAGGTAAATTTTACGATTTTTCTTCACCTGCGCATTGGCTACTGGCGTCTGAGAAAGTACCGTGTTAGGTGGTTGTCCAGGAAGGAAAAGAGAATCGTTGACGATGATAGAGAAGTTTTGTTTTTTCGCTAATTTCTTGGCTTCTGGTAAGGTGAGTCCAGAAAAATCTTGAACAGCATATGTTTTACCATGACGAGTATAACAATCCATCCACCAGAAGGTGAGTAGAAAAACGACCATGACCGTGACGATAATTCCGAGTAGGTTTCGGAGGAAGATCCAGCTGGTCATGAAGAGAAAAGATTCGTAAAAAAAACTTTTTATTTTGCTCATATTATAGTTGTCTTTTTGTCGGCGAAGCCAAAAGTCATTATTTGATCAATAAAATCGTACGGCTTGTAACCGTTGATGGCTGACTGATGAAAGATACAGGTAGCTGGGGTCATACCGGGCAAAGAATTTACTTCAATAATAATAGTTTCTACCCGTCGGTCAGCAAAGATACGGACAAATGCGTCAATTCTAGCGTATCCTCTTATATTTAAGATTTTAGCCGCTTTTTCTAAGTCTTCTTTTACTTGTTTAGCAACTTGTTCGTAGGAGATCGTTTCCGTAGCAAATCGTGCTGGCGTAATGTTTTGTCCTTCTCCCGCTAGAAATTTTTCTTCTAAAGACAGAATTTCTCCGCCCGCCAAAGCCTCGGATGGTTCAAACATTTCGTAGGTCAACTCGCCATCTTTATGGTGGGTCAGTAATCCTCCGGTTATTTCTAAGAAGTGCGCTGCTCCTGCTGAAGTGATCAATTCTTCAATCAGTACTTCTCGCTTTCGCGGAAATTCTTCTTTTGGTAATAAACTAAGCGTTTCTAAATCTGCTGAAGCAATCGCTTCTTCCTTGCGGAATAGCGCAGCCAAGTAAGCACTTAGCACGGTGCGATTTTTAATAACTTTTACGGCCGAGCTACAACCATCATCGACTGGTTTTGCGATAAATGGATACGCAAATTTTCTTTCTATCTGATCGATAAAACTAGCGGA
>CALGJS010000269.1 GCA_937927835.1 uncultured Saprospiraceae bacterium
TGCTGGTTAGCTAGTTGGCTTTCTTCATTCGTAAAATACGTTAAAGGGAAGCTAACTAGCCAACCGGCAAACCAGCTAACCGGCAAAAATGCTCACCAATTGATAAAAAATATTGATTTCTTAAAAGTTACCGTACTATTATTATTAATATCCTAAAATGAAAAAAAGAGATTTACCAGAAAAGGTATGCCCTATATGTCACCTACCTTTCAAGTGGCGAAAAAAATGGGAAAAGAACTGGGAAAATGTAAAGTATTGTAGTGAACGATGCCGGCGAAACCGTTCGACGAAATCAGACCGCACTAGTCTTTGAATTTAGCCTGACTTGTTCAATCAAACCATCTTGGGTAAGTGGTTTTTTTACAAAACCATTAATGTCTAAAATTTGATTGGCGCGTTGTTGGTAGCCTTCGCTTAATTCAGTGGTCAACATGATGAATAAACAGTGGGCCTTCCTACTAGAACACATTTTTTCGTATTCCTGTAGAAATTCGAAGCCATTCATCACTGGCATATTGATATCTAAAAGGATTAGATCGTTAGGTCCAGAGAATAAATCAGGGGTATTATTAATAAGGTCGAGCGCAATACGACCATCTTCTGCAGTTAAAACACGTTCACAGATATTCCACTCTTCGAGATAGTATTTATGAAGGTAATTTGTAGCATTATCATCGTCGATCAAGAGAATTGTACCAAACATTATTAAGCGTTTTTAGTGATTATTTGGGTAAATATGCCTGTATGATCACTAACACAACAAATATAATGCTAATATCAAAATTTATTGATATTAACTATGTTTGATAAATTTTATTTATGTGCCTACTGTTTGTATAGCTTATGATTTTTTGCCTGAACGTTCACTGTATTGTTTGTTCTTTTTAACAGGATTCTCATGCATTTTGTGATAAGATTTTCGCTGTCGAGCTATATCAAGCGCCAAAAAGACGGCATTTCTGAATGAACTTGGGTTTGCGATGCCTTTTCCAGCAATATCGTGAGCGGTTCCATGATCAGGAGAAGTTCTAATTCCTTCTAGCCCTGCTGTAAAGTTGATACCATTCCCAAAAGACAAGGCTTTAAAAGGAACCAGTCCTTGGTCATGATACATAGCTAGCACGCCATCAAATTTTTTATACATACCATTTCCAAAAAAGCCATCTGCTGGGTAAGGTCCCATGGCACCAATTCCTTGTTTTTTAGCTTCAATAATTAGTGGACGAATGATGTTTGATTCTTCTTCTCCAATAACGCCACCATCTCCTGCGTGTGGATTCAGACCGAGTACTGCAATAGCAGGTCGTTCAATACCGAAATCTATTTTAAGGGTACGATTAAAAATAGATAGTTTACGTTTTAGTCGTTCTTTGGTAATAAGAGGAGCAACGTCGCCTACGGGAACATGGTTAGTGACCAATCCAACTCTCAAGTTTTCACTACACATCAGCATCAGACTTTCTTTAGCGTTGAAGGCGTGCGTTAAAAACTCAGTATGTCCAGGAAAACGAAACCCAGATAATTGCATGGCTTTTTTATGAATTGGAGCAGTTACTAATGCATCTATAACTCCAGCTTTGAGATCGTTGGTTGCTTGGTCGAGAGAAAGACCTGCAAAACGCCCCCCCTGTTCAGTGACGTTGCCGATTTCAATTTTTGTATCCTCGTTCCAGCAGTTAACTACATTGACTTGGTCTTTCTTAAAAGGTTCTCCTGGTCCAATACCTACAAAATTAAAATCTTCCATTGAGATCATGTTTTTGTGGTAGGCAACGATTTTAGATGATCCATAGATTACGGGGATAAATTTTTCTCTGATTCTTTTATCATCGAGTGTCTTTAGAATGATTTCTAAACCTACACCATTCATATCTCCAATACTAATTCCTATTTTTATCTTTTCCATAATTTTAATAATTCTTTAAAAAGTCATACACTAATCTAACACCGACGCCGGTTCCTTCTTTAGTACGATAACCATCTGCGACTTTGAGATAGGCAGAGCCAGCAATATCGAAGTGTAGCCAAGGGAAATCAATAAAGTGTTCTAAAAATTTTCCAGCTGTAATCATACCGGCACTTGGTCCTCCAAGATTTTTAATATCTGCAATGTTTGATTTTAATTGGTTGCGATATTCTCGCCATAACGGGAAACGAACTAAACGTTCGTAAACATTAAACCCACTTTTTTCCATTTTTTCGCAAATCGAATTTTCTGCTGTACTCATATAAGAAATTCCTTCTGGTCCAATTGCTCTGGCTGCTGCTCCTGTCAGGGTTGCGAAGTCGACTACCAACTCTGGTTTATATCTTTTGGCGTAATGCAAAGCATCTGCTAATACAAGTCTTCCTTCCGCATCTGTATTCAGCACCTCGACCGTGTCACCACTAAACATCTCTATCACATCACCAGGGACATAGGCATCTTGTCCAGGTCGATTGTCTGTAGATGGTACGAGAGCAATGACGTGTAAAGGAAGTTTATTAGCAGCAATAGCGACCATTGATCCGATAACGGTAGCAGCACCTCCCATATCACTTTTCATAAAGTCCATGGAGTTAGCGGTTGGTTTGAGACTTACACCTCCCGTATCATATACGATGCCTTTGCCGACAAGTACGATTGGTTTTTTATTTTTTACTTTAGTAGGTTTCCATTCTAAAATAGAAAAAGTAGGTGGATCATTACTTCCTCGATTGACGGCGAGTATACCACCCATTTTTAGTTTTTCAATTTTCTTTTTACCAAAGACGGTAACTTTGAAGCCATATTTTTTCCCAAAAATTCGAGCTTGATTGGCTAGCTCAGGAGCGGTTAAAAAGGAGAGTGGTTCGTTGACTAAATCACGAGCATGAAAAGTTGCACTGACAATATTTTTGAGTTCTTTTACTTGAGCTTTAGATAAATCTTCTTCCATCACTTTGATGGATTTAAGGCATTTTTGTTTTTCAGATTTATCCTTGAAATATTTTATGAATTGATAATTGCCCAGCGCTAACCCTTCCACAAAATCTCTAAGCATGTTGTCTGGATGAACGTTAGAAATAACGACGGATTCAATCTTATAATGATTAATGGTGGTGAGTAAGTCGTTGCCGGCTAGGCGAACATCTTCTCGACAAATTGCTTCATCTTGATTTGAATTCAGAAATTGAACAATAAGATTTCCTTTTTGGCGGGGAATAAAGACAGAATTGATGTCCTTTTTAGCGGCTTTTTTTACGTATCCAGCTCCCTCTGCGTTGAGCACTTCGCTAGCCCAATTAAGCTTTTTACGGTCTGCCAGTAAGATGAGTGTATCCGTTGGTTTTATCGATTTTGTTACCGAAATGTTGGTATTCATCCGTTTTATTTAAAATTAAGGGCTATTTTGCCGTAATTAACTTAGTTCACAAAGATAACTAAAACTTGAAGGCAAAAAAATCCTACGGTCAACACTTTCTTACCAACGAAGCAATTTGTATGGAAATCGCAGATAGTCTAGCGAAAATGGATCAATATCCATTGATTATTGAGGTGGGACCAGGTCAAGGCATGTTGACTAAATATTTATTAAAGAAAGAACCAGAATTGATTGTCGTAGAGGCAGATCGAGATATGGTTAGGTATCTACAACAAAATTATCCTGAATTGAAGCAGCAAATTGCTCCGGCTGATTTTCTTAAATTGGATTTGGAACAGTTGAGCTCTAAACGTAGTTTTGGGTTGATTGGAAATTTTCCTTATAATATTTCTTCCCAAATTTTATTTAAAATGCTGGAACATAAAGCATTGATTCCCGAAATGGTAGGGATGTTTCAAAAAGAAGTTGCGCAGCGTGTTATTTCTCCTCCAGGCAGCAAAGTATATGGTGTAATTAGTGTGTTAATTCAAGCTTATTATTCTGGAGAATATTTATTTGATGTAGGTCCAGAGGAATTTAATCCTCCGCCTAAAGTTCAATCTGGTGTTATTAGATTAACTCGAAAAAAGAATCAAGATTTAGGATGTGATTATTCCTTATTTCGGAGAGTGGTTAAGCAAGCTTTTAGCCAACGACGAAAAATGCTTCGAAACACGATGAAGTTGTTTTTAAAAGGTGATCCATTATTAGAAGAAGATCTTTTTAGAGAAAGACCTGAACAACTATCGGTAGAAGCTTTTGTAAAACTATCAAACTTGATTGCAGAACGAGAAAAGAAATAAAAATTTCCTTATCAATAACTTTTTAGATTGGAACTAAAAAGAATAAAATCTGTTGAAAGAGAGGAGATAATATTTATCTATTTATCATTACAATTATTAAAAAATGAGTTTAGAAACGAAAATTATTGCTGATTTAAAAACGGCCATGAAAGCCAAAGACAAAGTAAGTCTACGAGGTATTCGGGCCATCAAAACAGCTTTAATGAACTTAAAAACAGACGGTAGTAACACAGAAATTACCGAACAAACAGAAATTTCATTATTACAAAAAATGAAAAAGTCGCGAATGGAATCGCTCTCTATTTATGAAGAACAGGGACGTGACGAATTAGCAGCGACAGAAAAAGAAGAGATTGCGATTATCGAAAGATATTTACCAGAGCAAATGGATGGTGCGGCGTTGGAAAAAGTGATTGGTGAAATTATCGAAAAAACTGGAGCTAGTTCTATGAAGGATATGGGTAAAGTGATGGGAATGGCTAGCAAACAATTAGCTGGTAAAGCAGATGGTAAAGCGATTTCAGCGATCGTAAAGCAGCTTTTAGGTTGATTTTATTTCGAGCGACTCATAAATTTTCTTTAATTCCGAATTTGCTTAGTCGAATGCTTCCTACGGTCGCTATCTTCTGCGCAAATTCGGAAGGAAAATTTATCGCCGCTCTCAACAAGGTAGA
>CALGJS010000270.1 GCA_937927835.1 uncultured Saprospiraceae bacterium
AATTATGATCAATTTGTGGAGCGAATTTCTCAATTTTTAGAGGAATTCTATGATGGATTGATTACCGATTGGGTTTTACACAATGAAATAAAATTGACCATTCACCTGATTGATGATACGATTGCTAAGGTTCAGCGGATCTTATTTATGTTGGAAAATGATGCTAAAAAATCGCTTAAAGACGAAGAAATTGATCGAGCGGAGCTTCAAAAACTATTGCTTGATCATAAAATTTAATACTTTTGACCCAAATATGTTATTTTCTACCCCCAAAATAGTGTAATCGGCTATATTTTTGTACACATCCCCTTGGGAGACTTTACCCTCTTTTACAATATAAGATTCTTTAAAATCTTTTAGAATAAATGCTATGTGTAAGCGACCTACTTTTAGGTCCATTTACCGTTCCCAATGGCTAGATTTATTCGTTATTTTGCACTCGTATGAAAAAGCATTTAATAATCCTCTGTCTAATCGCAATACATTGCGTGGTTTATGGTCAGTCTTCTTCTAATGAAGAGGATTTTACGATGGAATCGACCGAAGCGATCACTTCTGATGGAGCAAACGACTTTTTTTCTACCCAAAGCGCGAAAAAATCACTCCAACACGCACAGAACCTTATCAACGAAGGAAAATTAAAAACGGCGAGGAAGCAGTTAGAACATACCATTAAGATTAAAGAAAATTTTGCGGTGGCCTACCGAGAGTTGGCGATGGTCAATTTAGAGTTAGGAGATCATCAAGCTGCGATCGATGCTTTTGAAACTTCCTTTGACTTGGATGAAAAATTATCTCGTGCTGCATTTTTTGAATGTGGTGAAGCTTATTTTCAAATGGGACAAGCAGATATGGCTCGGTATTATTATACCAAATTTACAGAATTAAAAGATAAGTCTTATGCCAATAAGCAAAAGGAATCTGGTTTAGAAATCGATTATGATTTATTATTAGAAGAACGATTGAATAATTGTAAATACATAGAACAAGTTGCTGCTGCTCCAAACGCTGGTCCAGCTGCGATTGGTTTGCCCGAAGGAGTTAACTCAGCAGTGGATGATTATTTACCAACCGTTAGCAATACTGGTGATTTAATGATTTTTACCAGAACAGATCGTCGAGGCAATCAAAATATTTTCCATAGTGAACATGTTGATAGTTCATGGGCTAAGGCAAAATCTTATGGTAAAGAGATTAATACCAATAAAAATGAAGGAATGGCTAAACTCGAAGCCCACGGCAGACGGTTTTACTTTACAGGTTGTTTTCGACCAGATACAGAAGGAGGTTGTGATATTTACCGAGCTATTTTTGAAGATAAAACGATCAAAGCAACGCAAAAATTGACAGGTGGTTTAAACGGCCCTGAATGGGATTCTCAACCCTCCGTTACCTGCGATGGGCAGACCCTCTATTTTACCAGTAATCGTGAAGGAGGTCTTGGAGGAGCGGATCTTTGGATGAGTGTAAAAAATGCTGATGGTTCTTGGAGTCAAGCGACCAATCTTGGACCAGAGATCAATACGTCAGGTGACGAAGAAGCACCGTATATTTCTAATGATGGAAATACCCTTTTCTTTACTTCTACGGGACATCCCGGACAAGGAGAAGGAGATTTATTTACGGCTCGAAAAAAGAAGGAAGTTTGGTCTACACCAGAAAATATGGACTACCCTTTTAATTCTCCTGGAAAAGAAATTGGTTTCTTTTTACATGCAGATGGAAAGACCGCTTATTTTTCTTCTGCTCGTGCCGGAGGCCAAGGAGGCTTGGATATTTATAGTGTAGAACTTCCTGAAAAGTTCCGACCAGAACCTACCATCTTATTAGAAGGTCAGGTGGTCAATCAAGTGACCAATGAACCAGTTCCTGCTTATATTAAAATTAGTCGAGAGGAAGAACATCGATATATTCAAACCAACGAGACAGGCGGATTTTTTATCTGCCTCCCCGGAAATAAAGGGTATAGTTTTCAAATCAACGAACCAGATTACGACTATTTTATCGATGCTCGTTTTGTGGCAGCTACCGGACATCTTGATCCAGCCAGGGCACTTTTAAAGTTAAAGCCTAAACAGATGACACCGAAACTTGTTGTTCAGAAAACAGCTGCCCAAAAAGAAGAAAAAAGAGTACAATTCTTTTTTGCTTCTGACTCCTACTCTCTGACGCATAAAGATTTATTAG
Organism: uncultured Saprospiraceae bacterium; assembly: GCA_937927835.1. GTDB lineage: Bacteria > Bacteroidota > Bacteroidia > Chitinophagales > Saprospiraceae > JALZUU01. The sequence continues at coordinate 2,188 of CALGJS010000270.1, forward strand.
AGCTGGAAGCACTAGCAAAAACCTTAAAGAAAAAAAGGTCTTGGAGTGCGGAAGTAATCGGTTATGCAGATGGTAGCGGTAGTAAAGATTATAATAAATGGATTTCAGAACAACGGGCTCAAAAGATCATGGCCTATCTGCGCGCTCAAGGTGTGGCAACAGATCAAATTGTTAAACTTGAAGGTAAAGGCTCAACCAATACGAAAGGTGATTCGGCTCAGATGCGAAGAGTGGATGTGGTTTTGTATGGGGCGGGATGATTAATTAATAATTTTTTAATGAATAATGCGAATCAGGGGTTGAAAAAGAATTAAAATAGTATAATTAATAACAGTATCATTCTAATTGACATGGTGTTTTTTTGCTATTTGCTATTGGCTATTGGCTATTTGCTATTTGCTCTCTTTAATCGTCTACCTGCCGGTAGGCAGGCGATCGAGTGAAGCAAACAGCCAAAAGCAAAATGCAAATAGCATCTTTATACGCTACTTTTAATTTTAACTCCTGATTCGCATGAATAATTAATAATGGCTCTTCTGGCGTGTTGATTTGTTGATTAAACTTATTTTATACCTAAATAAAAAACAAATAAAATCTTCGATGATTTAGAAATTATTCAACTTTCTGATTCTTCTTTACCCTATTGTCTAAACAGGATTAATTCGATACTCCTACCATTTTAAACCAAAAAAATAACCTCCCTTGTCAAGAATATTACCCTCATTATTTCTATTTTTCTGTTTAGTTTTTTGCTTACCTATCTTCGGACAAGACAATGCTACGGAATATATTGGTCCTGAAATTCATATTAAAAAAACCAATCAAAAAATCACACTTGATGGCGTCTTAGATGAATCCGTATGGAACAAAAACAATACGCAATCTCCTTTCTGGCAATACTTTCCTTTAGATTCTGTTTCTGCCAATGGTCAGACGGAAATTTATATGACGTATGATGACCAATACCTTTACGTTGCGGTTAAATGTTATAGTAGTGGCAGTGATTTTATTACACCTAGTTTACGGAGAGATTATAGTTTTCGTGGAAACGATAATATTAGTATTTTATTTGACACCTATAGTGATGCGACCAATGCTTTTCTTTTTGGATTAAATCCTTATGGTGTCAGAAGGGAGGCATTGATTTCAAATGGAGGTAGAGGATTTAGAGATTTCAGTGGTTCGTGGGATAATAAGTGGCGAGGTAATTCCAAATCTTATGAAGATTATTGGATAGGAGAATTTGCGATTCCCTTTAAAACCATTCGATATCAAGAAGGTGCCATGGAATGGCGTTTTAATGCTTACCGAAATGATACCCAGCTAAGTGAATATTCTACTTGGAGTAATATTCCTCGTAATCGAATTGTGATGGATCTTACGTATATGGGTAAAATAATTTGGGATGAACCGCTTAAGAAACCGGGGACTAATTTCGCCGTCATTCCTTATGTTTCCGGTGCTACTGCTAGAGATTTCGAAGGGGATCCTAATGGGAAACCTAGTTCTGAATTTGCGGTAGGTGGAGATGCTAAGGTTGGAATAACGGCAGGCTTAAATTTAGATTTAACGGTTAACCCAGATTTTTCGCAAGTGGAAGTGGATCGTCAAGTGACCAATTTAGATCGTTTTGAAATTTTCTTTCCAGAACGAAGACAATTCTTTTTAGAAAACGCGGATCTCTTTGGTAGCTTCGGACATCCAAGAGTAAATCCTTTTTTCTCTCGACGGATTGGTGTAGCGCAAGATACGGCGACGGGTCAAAACATCCAAAATACGATTCTATTTGGTTCTCGATTGAGTGGAAAAATAAACGATCGAGCTCGTATCGGCCTGCTCAATATGCAAACTGCTAAGCAGGTAGGCAACGATCTTCCTGGTATCAATTATACGGTAGCGGCATTAGAGAAAACTGTTTTTTCTCGTTCTCAGATTGTTGGAATTTTTGTTAATCAACAATCCATCAATCCTGGTAATTTCAGTGGTGAACTACCAGCATACAACCGCGTCGGTGGACTGGAATATAGACTCGCCACGGCCGATAATCGCTGGTCTGGAAAACTTAGTTATCAGCGTTCTTTTACGGCCGATAATTCATCTGGAGGAGATGCTCAATATTTTAGCTTGAATTACGAAGTGCCTCAATTTAGAATCGGATTGGATCAATATATTGTATCAGAAGATTTTGATGCAAAAGTTGGTTTTGTGCAGCGACAGGATATTTTATATCTAAATCCAGAAGGGTTTATCAACTTTTTTGCATCTGAAAAATCTAAAGTCAATCGGCATCGGATAGGTGTTAATTCTAGGATCTTCTATAAGCTTGGTGAAGACGACAACGAAGTGATCCGTGATTTCGGATTATGGGAATGGGAAGGAAGGTTATTTTACGAGGCGCGTTTTAAAAACACGACCAGTATTGAAGCTACACTTCAGTATAAAGATGTAACATTATTGGGCGATTTTGATCCTACTCGTGTGCAAGACGAAACTGTTTTTCTGGCAGCGGGTGAGCGTTTCAAATATACGAGTATGGAGTTGTCCTATCGCTCGGATGTTCGGAAAGAATTCTCTTATCGTGTCAATGCCAACTTTGGTCAATTTTTTAATGGTTCTATTTTAGGGGTTAGAGGTCAATTGAATTATCGGTTTCAGCCGTTTGGTCAATTTGGATTGGAATATGGTTATAATCGGATTGTGTTGGATGATCCTTTTAAGCCTGCTAATTTATGGTTGGTAGGACCTCGATTTGATTTGACGTTTACAAAGAGTTTGTTTTTGACGACTTTGGTTCAGTATAATTCTCAATTGAACAATATGAATATCAATGCTCGCTTTCAATGGCGATACGCTCCGGTGTCTGATTTCTTTTTGGTTTATACGGATAATTATTTGACGAATCCTTGGGATCAATTTGGAGCGCGGAACCGGTCGATTGTAGCGAAGGTTACTTATTGGTTGAATTTGTAAGTTGGGGGACTCTACCACCAAGTGTGTCATTTTGCAGCCCGCGCCTATGATCCTAAAGGATAGCTAGCCCGCTGACACACTTTAATAGAACAGTCTCTGATTTGGTTGGTTGGCTTTCTTCCATAGGAACCTTTTTCTAAACTCGTTTAACTAAGTACCGCCTTAAGAAACCTTGCTTGAAGGCTAGCGCGCAGGTTTCTCAAAGCTAGTGTCGTATTTTTACAAGCAACACCGTTTATACTTTTTTCCGGAGCCGCAAGGGCAAGGATCGTTGCGTCCTATTTTTGATGGGTTTGATGGAGCAGGTGTTGGCGAATCATTGGTTTCTTCTTCTGGGGTAAAGCGACTTTCTTGGGTACGGAGGTAGGCTTCCCAATCACGTTGTTTTCGATCCTCTATTGCTTTGACGGTTGGGTAATTGGCTTTGCTTAGTGCTTCTTGGCAGTTGATTAATTCTTTTAAGGTGGATCTGTCGATATGATCTAAGGTTTCCATTAGGTCATATTCTAATCGTAGGATTTCTAGTTTTTCATCAAGGGTTCTTAATAATTCGGGATGTTTTTTTTGGGAGAATTGAACTTGGGGAAGGTGGGCCAAAAGGGCTTCTAGCCAATAGGATTTTGTTGAGAATAGTTGGAGGATTTGTTCAGAATATTTTTTTGGGTCTATATATTTAAAAGATTCAAAAAGGTATAGATATGGGAACTTGCTTTGTGTTTCTATCTGCGCTAGAATTTTATCCAAGAATTTTCCTATCGCTTGATCTCCTAATTTTTCACATAGAAGATTTACCAAAACTGCGCCTTGTTCATTTAAGATATCCCAATCTTCATCGACGGTGGTAAATAGGTTGATGACTGGATCGATAAGTTCTTTGGTGAGGTAGGCTTCGGCTACGATGGCGTACCAGAATGGAGCGTTGGGTTCGTAATTAATATTTTCTCCTAGCACATTTTCGTGGTAGGCATTTTCGAGCCAGAAGATCAGTTTTTCAAGAATGTCTTTGGCGGGTTGTTGATAATATAAATAGCGGATTGCTTGGTAGGGAATTCCGGAGTTTTGGGTTTCTAGAATTTCGAAGGCATGGGTGTTGGAGTGGATCATTTGTTTATTTTTTTGCTTTTTGCTTCTTAAAAATCGCCAAAATTACCCCGAGCCCTAAAGGGTGTATCTGGCGATTTTTTCTCTTTTTGCCCGGTGGGCTGTGTATAGAATTTGGGAAGGGAACTCTTTTGATTTATTTTTGAATTCACAATATAATTATTCTAAGTTTATTCCTCTTCCATCCATTGTTCTAAATCATCCACTGGTCGAGGAAGTCTTCCTTCAAGCCATTTCATCAACGTGCCAGGTTTAAATTCCTTGTCTTTTGTTTCTATAACCCAATACAGAAAATCAGAGGGTCCACCATTCATATAAGGTGGAGATGAAACAGGATAAAATACAGTAGGTAGTCTTTCGTCTAAGGACAAGTAGTTCATAACATGTCCAAACTCTTGAACTACATTCCATGCTAGTGGATTTTCTATGGCGATTGAAAACTTTAGCCACCAAGATCCATTGTCATCACCAAAAGCGATTGGCTTTTGAATTGAAGGAACCTTCTCTAAGAAATTTATTAAGGTCTGAAATGCTCTTTTATCCATATGTATTTTTTAAAAATCGCCAAAATTATCCCAAGCCCTAAAGGGTGTTCTTGGCGATTTTTTCTCTTTTTTGCCCGGCGGGCTATGAGTGTTGCTGGAGAATTTTCGCTTGCATTCCTTCACTCCTCAAAATCATACTCATCGGCCAACAAACCATAAATTTCGCTGTCTAAAAATTCACCATTAAAGTAATAATCTTGTCGGAAGTAAGCTTCTTTTTGGAAGCCGATTTTTTTTAATATGCCACGGCTCGCTTCGTTCTTTGGATTTATATTTCCAACAACGCGATGGAGATTTAGTTCTTCAAACATAAAATTTAGTACGGCTGCAATTGCTTCGGTCATCCAACCACTCGCCCAATAATCGGGATGCAGTACATAACCAATTTCAGCGGATTTATCTTTTTGATTAATATCTTTAAATCCGACATAACCAATAAATTTATTATTTCGTTTATCGGCCAGTACCCACCAGATGCCTTTTTTATCACGGAAATTTTGGTGGGTTTCTTTGATGTCTTTTAGTGCTGCTTCTTTACTTTCACAAGGAGGACGATCCATGAATTCCATGGCTTCTTCGTTTGATCTTAATTCGTAATGAGCGGTAGCGTCTGCAATGGAGAATCTTCGTAGCACTAGTCGCTTGGTCTCCAATTCAGGAAACCGACTCAAGGCTTTTAAATTTAAATTGTGGGTTTCCGTATCGCGTTCGGTTTTGCGACTTGTGGTTTTCGATTGGGTTGAAGTGGCGATAGAAAGATCAAAAGTTCTTTCACGAAGACCGGTCTCTTCTACCTCCAATGAACGTTCTTTTTTTAGTTTACGTTTCTTAGGTTTTTTGCCTCTTTTACCTAAGATGATGCGGATACCAAGTTTATACGCTTCGTCATTGGTGATGGCCAAACCTGCGTCTTTGAGGAGCGTGTTGGCATCTCTGGTAATATCTGAGAAAAGAAAGTTGGTAAATGGATTTAGTAGGCGACGGACAAAACTAACTTCTCCATTGGGTGGAATAAATTTATCCATGATGGTAAACCGTCCATTGGTTTTTAATACCCGTCGTACTTCGGAAAGACATCGATCTGGGTCTGGAATAACAGCTACGATTAAATGCAAAATTACTACATCAAAACTACCATCAGGAAATTCCAATTCATGACCATCCATCACATGCGCTTCCACGGGCAAGTGCAACTCTTCTGCTTTGCCCATCAAATCTGCCACCATACTGCTGGTGATGTCTATGGCGGTGATATTTTTTTGTTTATCGAGGTAGTTTAGGTCCAAACCAGTCCCTGCGCCCACAATGAGTATTTTATCGGATGGACGTAAGTTTAACCCTTCAATAGAAAGTGCTCGATATTTGTTAAAATAGTTACCTGCCAGATCGTAAAAAGGCTGATAAAAAGTATAACGTATTCGATTCCAGGTATTATTATTAACACTCATTTCCTCAATTTTTGACAAAATAAACAAATTATTTTAAATTAGTATATATGAAACAGGAATTAAATTCCTAATTAACGATTAAAAAGGTCTTGAATGATGCCACTTGCCACTTGCCACTTGCTTCTTGCTTTTTGCTTTTTGCTCCCAACTTAATACGGTCGGCAAGCTTCTATCACGCCTACATGCCTAAGGTAGGATAGAAAAGCGCAAACAACCCTCAAAAAATAGGAATATTTACCCTGAATTTAAGAATTTTAAAGCAGTTCAGAAAAGAAAATCATGGAAGTGGAAATAATCTTGAAAATCGGCTGCTTTTTTGTAAAGTTCTGATTAGCTTTGCACCATTAAATTAATACCTAATATCCTAAAGATATGAATACAGAAGAAACTTCTACCGGAAAATATTGGATGATGACCTTAGCAAGCCTCGTTGTTTGTATAGGCTTTTTAGTTATCAAGCCAGAATGGTTTTGGGTAACACTACCCTTCTTATTTACTGCACTGACTAAAGCGATGGGTAAAATGTAAAAAAGACATTCATTGTCCTTCATAGCAAAACCCCGATAGGTATCCTACTTATCGGGGTTTTTCTATGGAATAACAGATTTTAAAATTCAAAAATTAACTTCAAAAGCAAAAGCAAAAATTACTTGGTGAGAAACAAGGCTTTTAATGGGAATGAATCCTATCCTCCAGGCTAACTACAAAATGACATAGGCGGTAGCTCTTTAAGGAAAATACGTTAGAAGGGTTTGATTTTGAAGTTGCGCTTGCGCTTGAAAAATTATCGCTTCATTAATGTCTAAAAGCTTTCATCTATTAATCCTCAAACAACAAAAGTGACCGTCAAAAATTGACGACCACTCCGTAGTTGTGTTGTTATAATCTGAGTTAAAGAGAATAACCGATTTTAGTAATGGCTAATTGATAAGTTCCGAATTTTGACAAGGGAATTTTGATTCAAGATGAGGCAAAAAACGTAGACAATGCCATAGCATCGGCGAGGCTTTTTAACGAAATATTGAAGCAAAAGACCCAGCCATAAATCGGAAAATTATTGTTTAACCATTATTTAGTTAGACATCGCAAGTTTGCCTTCAGATACCTTTACACTGTGTGTAGGGTAAGCCACTTTGATGCCTGCTTTTCCTAAGGCAGCTTTTACGTTTTTGTAAGTGCCGAAGTATACATCCCAGTAATCTTCACAAGTTGAGAAAGGACGTACTGCTAACAGGATGTTATGTGCATCAAACTTTTCAATTTCTACCACAGGAGCAGGGTTGCTTAACACCTTAGGTGTCTGGCGAATTGCTTCTAGAATGATACCTTGTACTTTATCAAAATCCTCTTCATAAGGCATTGCAACGTTAAGATCTACTCTTAAGTAGTCGTTAGCAGACAAGTTGGTCATAATGCCAGAAGTAGCGATTCCGTTAGGGATAATTACTTTTTTGTTATCTAATGATTTAACGATCGTGTTAAAAACTTGAATTTCTTCCACGTGTCCAAGCTCCCCTTGAAGGTTCACTAGATCACCTACTCGATAAGGTTTGAAAATTAAAATCATTACACCAGAAGCGAAATGACCTAAGGTTCCTTGTAACGCCATACCGATCGCTAAACCAGCCATACCAATTAAAGCAACAAAAGAAGTCGTTTCGATTCCAACCATTCCTGCAACACTCAATACCAACATTACCTTTAAGATAACACTGATCATTGACGTTAAGAAAGGAATTACATCTCGGTCTAGACCAGATTTAGCCATTGCTTTAGAAACCATATTGGTGATCATGTTAACGATCCACAATCCAATGATTAATACTAAAATTGCTCCTACAAGTTTAGGTGCCCATGCTATTAGTCCATCAATTAAGAGGTCTGCTTTTTCCATAATATCCATAATACTATTGTTATATTGTTTAAAAAATTAAAGGTTAAAAAAATACTAAAAGATCGCAATTGTGACGTGGTAAGATTTAATTAGTAACGTGATTCCTTAAAATTATCTTAAATTTCTTATCTTTGTAATACCAACTATAAGCCATTCTACTGATTTTCAACGACTTAGATTTTTATAATTTTATTTTGAGAATATTAAATATATTGCAACTATTAAGGCCACCATCCCATGAAATACCATATTTTACTATGTCTTTTGTTCTTTTCTCAAAACTTATTAAGCCAGATCGACCTAAGTACGGACCGTGTAGAAGCCATCTATCGGGTCGGTGAAAACGTTAATTTTCGAGTAACCAGCAATCAAACTGGGATGGCAACTTATAAAATTTTTTATGATCGCTTTGTCCCAGCCATTACCACAGGAACACTTAACTTAACTGCTGGCCAAACAATTACCCTCCCTTATTTAAGTTCAGAGCCAGGAATGCTGCTTTGCGAAGTTTCAATGAGTGGAAATAAAGCATTTGCTGCCGCAGCCGTTGATCCATTTGATATCTCCGCGATTGGGGCTCCACCACAAGATTTAAATGAATTTTGGGATAACCAAAAAGATCTATTGGCTGCCGTTCCTTTTGATTTACAAATCAGTTTATTTGAAGAACACGATAATTCGATCACTTACCGAGTCAATCTTAGAAATATTGATGGACGACGGGTGTATGGTTTACTCTCTGTTCCAAATACACCAGGTCCGCATCCGGCTATAATCACTCTACCTCCTTTTGGAAACAATCCGGGGATCGTGGTTCCAGAATATATTTTAGCAGAACGAGTCGGTGTTTTGTCGTTTACCTTGAGTGTCCATAATGTTCCTGTTGATCAGATAGATCCCGATGGATATGACTTGAATGAAATCAATAATCAAAATGAAATTTATTATCGTTATGCGCTATTGGGTGCCATACGAGCGATTGACTATCTAGAGACTCGTTCGGATTATTCAGGCGAGGTGGCGGTCAATGGTGTTAGTCAGGGCGCGGGACTTAGTATGTTGCTAGCGGGTATTGACGATCGTATTTCGTTGATGGCACAAAGTAATGCTGCGCTTTGTCAGCATGCTGGAATCTTGGAAAATAAAGCCAGCGGGTTTCCCTATTATATTATGCAATCTCGAGCAGAAGTAAACGATCCCGTTCATGAAGCGGAAACTATTGGCGCTATTAAATACTATGATGCCGTATATTTAAATAGAAATATCGATTTTCCAACTTACCATATTATCAGCTATAAAGATACCATCACTCCTGCCGCGACGGTTTTTGCGGCTTATAATCAAATTATTGGTCCAAAGGTTTTGCTTCACGCAACGTTACTTGGCCATTCGCATCCAGATGAATATAACAGTCTTCGTAGAAATTTTTATCGACGGCATTTCCCCGCTCCACTCGATCCTTCTTGGCCTTTTCCAGAAGACAAAACAGGATACCTAGTAAATGCTGGTCCAGATGAAACTGTGGATGTAAGTAATTCTCTTTCATTAAACGCAATGGTCATGCTAGATACGACTATTAGAAATGATTATCCATCGATCTGGGAAAAAATATCTGGTCCGGGTGATGTAAGTTTTTCAATAGGAAATGCTTATCAGGCGGACGCGAGTTTTTCATTACCGGGAGAATATTTATTAAGATTTACCGCTTTTGATGGTTATCCTGCGGAACCGAATAGGTTTTATTCAGTACAGGATTATGTTCGGGTTGTTGTGGATGGTACGGTCGCTACTGAAGATATAGTGGAGGACGAAATGATAGGGTTAAGGCTGACGCCAAATCCGACGCAAGGTCAAGTAACGGTAAACTTAGAGATGCCTTTTACAGGGACTCTCCATATTTATAATGCGACCGGACAGCTGGTCAAAAGTCTGACAAAGCAGCCATGGACAGACGGGCAGACGTTCTATTTAGATGGATTGTTGGCTGGGGTTTATTGGTTGTCGTTTGAGCATGAAGAGCAGAAGGTGGTTAGGAAGTTGGTGGTGATGTAGAGGGATTTGGAAGCTGGAGGCGAGGCAGGAGCAAAATGCAAGGGCAAATGCAAGGGCAAATGCAAGGGCAAAAAAAATTAGTAGGTTTTCTCCTGGTGATTTAACTTTTCTTTATTAAAGTATCTTAAACCTTCATTAGGATAATCCCTAAAACCATTTTTTTATTTAAAATAATAATTGAAAAACATTTTGTATTGCAAACAAAAAGAGTTAATTTTGTTCTATCGTACCTAGTATTTCGGTGGGAAAGAAAACTACGATGATACTATTTGAAGATTGGAAACAAGTTCTTCCCTATCTAACTGGGCAAGTCTCCGGAATGACAACGTTGATAACTACTAATTTATCTATTTCTAAGTTGTCTCTTTTTTTTAACTGATCAGTATTTTTGTGTTTGATTTTTTTAAATTTCAGACCATTTTAAATTGGATAATTGAAAAATTGTCTCAATTTAGCCAGGGTAAAAACCAAGGTTGGACATGGCGAAGCCGTATTGTTAGCGGTTTCAAAATGGGGGGAAGTATTCGGTACTTCGCGGAGGGTGGGAAAAGTCCCGCCCTGCGGGACTTTTATGTATTTAAATTGTTATTAGAGAAGAATTTCTCTGGTAAAATAAATAAGAAATATATACCAGCTCCTCCGTCTAGGACTTACCTGTTTGTAACTAAAACTATGGCAGTCGGTTAGTGAGTATAGAGTGAAGGAATTGTATAACTGATCAAGGCAGGAAATCCGGAGCTATACCGTAGCACAATAGCTTGTCCCGAACTTGACTCGGAGAGAAATTTTCTAACGAAGAGCAGATTTAAGATATCTAAATTACGCTTCTGTCGAGAAGTGGTACTGCATAATTTCTAGATTGACCAGTCCTTTCGGTTTAGCAAACCTCTTTTTATTGGTTCTTTTTCCTGATTTTGTTTTTTATTTGTTTAATTATCTTCTGGGTATTTTTTTAGAAGGTTTACCAAACCTGTGGATTTCCTTTAGAAGGTTACTTCCACCGTCACTTCTTTTTTCCCTCTTTTTACGACGACGTTGGCTTTGTCTCCGGCTTTGTGTTTGCTGAGGCCTTCCATGTATCCGTAGATGTCTTTTACTTCGGTATCGCCAATTTTTAGGACGACGTCTCCGTCTTTTAGGCCAGCTTTATGGGCTACTCTTCCTTCGATGACGGCATCTATTTTCATTCCTGTTCCGCTGTAAACGTAGTCTGGCATAACGCCGAGGGTTACTTTAAAAGCGGCGGCAGAGCGTTCTTTTGTTTGCTTGGTCTTGGTAAATTCTATTTTACCTTTTGTGTCTAGGCCTTCGATGATGGCCATTAGGAATTCAGAGACATCGTAGATGCCTGAGAAGTTGATTAAAGGAACATCGTCTTCTGGTTTGTGGTATTGTCGATGTTGTCCTGTAAAGAAATGTAGGACGGGAATATCTTTTAGATAAAAGGAAGTATGGTCGGATGGTCCGATACCAGAGTCGGTGGTTTTAATTTTTAGTCTTCCTCTTTTGATGTTAGGTAGTAGTTCATTCCAGACCGGAGAAGTTCCTACGGCGTTGACGGCCAGTACCCGTTCTTCGTTGAGTCTTCCGACCATATCCATGTTGAGCATATAGTTGATGGATGCGAGTGGAACGGTTGGATTGTTTACAAAGTATTTAGATCCAAATAGTCCCATTTCTTCTCCAGAGAAAGCGATAAATAAATAGTTATTCTGTGTTCCTACTTTTCGTTCAGCTAAGATCTCTGCCATTCTTAACATCGCTGCTATTCCACTGGCATTGTCGTCCGCTCCATTGTGAATCGCCTTCTCATGTGCGTGTAACGAACCACCTACATCTCCCCATCCTAAGTGGTCATAATGCCCGCCTACGACGACCGTATTTGCCGCACCATTATCGAGGTAGGCGACTACGTTATGTCCAGTACCTGCGATAGGCGCATCGTCTGGATTGGCGTGTGGATTGGTGATGGTCTTAAATGGGAACGGCTGTAAAAAAGAATCATCGGCTCCCTTTGGGGTCCAGCCCAATTTTTTAAAGCGGTGGATAATATATTCTGCGGCCAGGGCTTCTCCTGGCTTTCCAGTTTGTCGACCTTCGAGGTAGTCAGAGGCAAGATAGACGACGTCGATTTTGAGGTCGAGAATTTCCGCGTCCGGGTAAAGCGATTGATTGATTTTAGCATCCTGCGCAAGATTGGCATTCAGAAAAAACAGGATAAGAGAAAGAGATAACAGAATACGCATACCTTTATTATTTTAGATGAAACACTATTATAAAGTAACTCAGGTAAAATTACGAAGATTGGGGGAAATTTGAGTTTTGGGATGGTTTTTTGAGTTTTGAGTTTGGTTATGCTCACACTTTAACTTTTCAGTTGGTTTAATATGCCGGGAATGACAGTTATTAGTCAATTGGTCAGAAATAAAATTAGAAATGCAACTTTCAAGGTTTAATTTTCGGTTAAAAAAAATGATATTGAAGTTGTTTATAAAACACAAAATAAAATAACCTTATAAAACAAAAAACCTTTTGAAGAACTATCTCATTTTATCTACCCTATTATTTTCTTTCTTATTTTCTAATGGACAGAATATTAGTTTTACTAAAGCAGATCCACAGCCTGACTTTTATGAAGTTTATGGTGGTTCTTTTGCTAGCGGTGACATCGACGGAGACGGAGATCTCGACCTCTTGATTGCAGGTCAGACACCTGCTAAAAGGACGGGACTTTATATCAATGACGGAAATGGAAATTTTACAGAAGCAGAGGATACCCCTTTTGTTCAGACTGCAAATCCATTAACAATTTTTGAAGATTTGGATGGAGATGGAGACCTCGACCTTTTCTTTGCCGGAAACGGTCTGAGTGTTTTGGAGTATACCCATATATATTTGAATGATGGCAACGGAAATTTTACCGAATTACCGAATCCTTCTCTCCCCCAATTTCAATACACAGGAGCAGATATTGCTGATGTGGATGGAGATGGTGACAAAGATTTGATGATTGCGGTGGAAGATGAGAATGGTACGTTTATAACGGACCTTTTCCTAAATGACGGAAATGCCCTTTTCTCCCCAGCCAATAACACCGTATTTACACCAGTTAAATTTAGTAAAGTAATATTCTTTGATGCAGAAAACGATGGAGATGCGGATGTTATTATTACTGGTCTTCAGGAGGATGATACACAACTTACTGCCCTTTATCTGAATGATGGATTAGGAAATTATACGATGGATAACGACGGAAATTTTCCGGCATTAAAATCTGGTGATATGGATGTAGCAGATATGGACAATGATGGAGATGCAGATCTTTTATTCTCCGGGAACAATGAAAATTTATCGGCAAGAACAAAAGCTTATCTGAATGATGGTACCGGTCAATTTTCAGAACTTACTACCGTAAACTTGCAAAACACCACTAATGGTGAAAATGTCTTCTCGGACTTAGACAATGATGGAGATTTGGATTTACTCATCGTCGGAACTCAGGATGGAGGAATACCTAATATCTATAACATCGTTTATCAGAATGAAGGAAATAATGTGTTTATTCCAATCGATACACTCGGAGGAGAATATATTGCCACTGCGGTAATTGATGATTATACTGGTGACGGACTTGCAGATGTTATTATTCAGGGATTTGCAGACAAAATGAATGTTTACTGGAATACGTCAGATATATCTACCTCTACGAATGAATTAACCGAAACATCAGCAATGAATATCTTTCCAAATCCATCAGCTGGTGCAGTTACCATAAATTTAGAAGGAGATCACGATACCGCATTTGATCTTGCTATCTATAACTACGATGGCCGCCTGGTCTATCAAGCGCTGAATCTCTCAGGTACAAAAACAGAATTAGATTTGGATTTAATTTCCGGATCATACATTGTTATATTAAAAACTGATCAGGCAGTAATGCATCGGAAGTTGGTGATTGTAGAATAGGTTTTATTTTTACCATTAGAAATTACAATGATCTAAAAATACAAAGCACCCAAAGAAGTTTCTTTGGGTGCTTTTAGTTTCCGGTACGGTAAAGCTGTTTATAACCAGCGGTATAAAAAGTTACTTATCCCAATTCAAAATCGCCTGTTCAATCTTTCGTTCCCATTCAGGATTTGAAAAGCCTTTCTGTAATTTTTTCTTGGCTTCAACAGCGGATGCGACGGCTGCTTTTTTATCACCCATTGCTAATAATATTTCACCTTTGAGGTAATGGGTATAAAATGCATTAATCCCAGAATCAATTGCTTTTTGGATATAGGTCAAAGCCTTGTCATAGTTTTTATCTTCCAGAAACAAATACTCACTAGTCAGATAATATTTGTATCCAAGTCTTTGTTCATGTAAACCCAATGCATTAGTATAATTCAGTTCAATTTCTTTTCTATGCTTATCGCTGATCGTAATGGGTATTTTAATTCTGGAATTTTCCCATTGAACAAACATTTCTGCATTATTTAATGAGGCGTTTAAGAAACCAATTGTAAAGGTTTCTGTAAATTCAGGCGCTTTTTCAACCGGGAAACTAAATTCATATACATTATTTTCAGCCTTGTAAGTATACTGTCCCCAACCTTCAGTATCTTGGTTAAAAAACAGGGTCCAACTATCTTGATTCGGAATAGCATACAGTGCATATTTACCCTCAGGAATCGTGTCACCATTTATTACATATTCATTTTGTAAATCAATTACCGTTTGATAATCGGCACCTAGTCTCCATATTTTGCCATACTCTAAAAGTCCCCCAAATATTTTTCTCTTCTTTACATTAGGGCGTCCATAATTAATCTTGATAAAATTTAAACCTATTTTCTGAGAAATTTCTGCTCTCTGACTGGTAGTTGGTCGGTTGAATCTGGTTATGTCATGGATGACTGGATCAACTTGAGCGGTAGCTGAAATGTATAATAACATTAAAGTAAAAAGAATAGATGTTTTTTTCATGTCCTGATTTATTTTTTAATTTTTGTTAGATATTTTAAAAATTCTGATGATTTATTTTCTGATAATTCTATCATCATTGTATAATGATCTTTCCAGACTCCAGTAATTGGGGTTCTTTGTCATGAAACAATTGGTAGAAATATACTCCTGCTGGCAAATCACCACGCTCTAACTGAATGCTTCCTTCAGTTAGCGAATGCGTTGCTAGTTGACGTCCAATAATATCCAATAAGTGAATGGTATATTGTTCTGGATGATCCAGGTCAGTGACCCCAATGGTGGTCGTTTCCGAAAATGGATTTGGGAATACGTTGACATGCTTGGTTTTTTGATCCAAGTCAGCTGTACTTGTCGGTAGCATCGACACCAAGGTATTGATCGTTTGATTGGTAATGATCGGTGGATTGAAGTCGAAGAAAATACCAGCAAAATTTTCAATGGTGGTATTTTCGGCTAAATTGGCTTTCGGTCGAATTTCGTATTTAACAAAACCATGACTTTCAACTTCGTTGGTTGTACTATCAGGAAGTAAGATGTCACGAAAGTGGAAGTTGACCAATCCATTTGCTGAAAGCTCCACTTCAAAGGGATGGCTACCATCTAACGGTTTAAAACTTGTCCAATCTAAATCTTCGTCCAATTGGTCTTCAATTCGAATATTGAAAGCCGTATCTGTTCCCGTGTTTTGAAAACGGACAGTATATTGGAGTGTCTCACCAAACAAGGTGTAGTTTTCCTCTCCTTCGATATCTGGCTGAACCAATTTATCGTTTGGATCATAAGCACAATTGATGGTAGACTCAAAATCATAGGTGGTTCCAAACGGATTACTACCATCCTGATCGACAATATTCGTACTTGCGTTTAAGATAATTTGTTCTCCTAGTTGATCTACCCCCGGCATTTCTAAATGCAATTTGACCTTTTCATTATAAGTTGGATACAAGTCATTGATAGACCAAACCAAAGTATTACCAACAATTGAAATCGGTGCGGGAAAAGCTTCGACGTAAGTAACCAATGGATCTAATTCAAGCGTTATGTTTCCATCCGCAATTTGAGTTCCAGTATTTGTTACCGTCAACCAAAAAGGAACGGTAAACCCACAGCGGGTTGGACCAGAGGTTAGATTGATTGCTGCCTGAGAAATTTCACTAACAGGTTTGACTCCAAAGTTTTGAATCACTTCTTCTCCTGAATTATCAATTTCAACATTGACTGTTGATGGACTCGTTGCGACCCAATTTGTATTGGGCTGATGCGTCAAATCATAGGTTCCAGCATCTAGCAAAAAGCGAAAGGTTCCTTGGCTATTGGTCCATGAAGTCAATGCATTGGGTTCCAAGAAAATGTTTTGATCTTTTAAGCCTTGCTCTAGATTGTCCAGTAATCCATTTTCATTTTCATCCCAAAAACAAGTACCAGATAATTTAGGTTTCTCAGAAAAATTCTCGTGCCAAACGATTCCTCCCCCTCCAACCACGTACATTACATCTAAATCGCCATCACCATCAAAATCTGCTGGATAAATCGACCTCGAGCTACTCATTACATCAGCAATTACTTGTTGCGTCCCGAAATTTCCTAAGCCATTTAGATTTTCAAACCAAAACGCTTTTTCATCTCCATTAGCAGTCAACAAAATATCGATATCTCCATCATTATCTAAGTCTCCTACATTAATTGATGAATTCGCGCTAAGGTTTATTGCAATCTCTTGTTCAACTCCAAAATCGCCTAAACCATTTTCATTTTCATGCCAAAAAACTCTGCTCCAACTAGCTGCTAATACATCTAAATCACCATCACCATCAAAATCCGAAGCATGAAGAACGTGAACAGAGTCCAAGGTGATAGCAACAGGTTTTTCAGGGCCGAAGAGGCCTAATCCATTCTCGTTTTCAAACCAAATTATTTTATCAAATACAGGGGTATTCAGTAATATATCCATATCATTATCTCCATCCATGTCTACTCCAGAAATACTTATATTTGATCCACCACCACCCGGATTAGCAATTTCTTGTTTTTCTCCAAAAGCACCTAAGCCATCTTCATTTTCATGCCAAACCAATCCTTGTCTCGAAGACACTAATGCATCCAAATCACCATCCAAATCAACATCTACAAAATCAAAATAGATTTGAATACTCTGAGGACCAGATTCATTCAACATAGTTACAACTTGCGTTTCCCCAAAATTGCCCAAGCCATCTTCATTTTCACGCCAAATAATTTCAAATCCTGATTGATAGATCAAATCCATATCTCCATCTCCATCAATGTCTTTAGCAAGGATTCTTCTTCCTCCATCAGGAAAGGTATTTACTGGACCAAAGGTACCCAGTCCATCTTCATTTTCATACCAAACCATACCATCTAAAGAAGTTGTTGCCGCAATATCAAGATCATTATCTCCATCAATATCCGTAGCAACAACATTGCTATTGTAAAACATCATTATTTCATCAACAGACTGCTCTGGACCAAATTGCCCCCAAGAAACCAAGGGAAAAAGCAGGATTAAAAACAATAAAATTTTAATTTTCATAATAGTTCTTTTTTTAATTATCACTAAGCTTATTATTTTTTGTATAATACTAAATCTATTCAGTTTATTATACTATGCAATTCTCACACCAATATAACCAAAAAACAGTATATGAAGGGCGTTCGTAGCTACTGACAATAGCTATTTAACAAGATTTCTTAGCTAAAAACGACTTTTTTAGTTTTAAAATACCAATTACTGAAAACAATCTGAGAGGAAGGACGAAACCAGGTGTCCACCAACCTCCAATCTACCCCAAATGAATTTTCCCGACGAAATAGTAACTTTCTCTTAATACTTTTTAGGTACGATTCTTTATATTTGCGCAGGTATTTAAAACATCTAAATACCTCAATTAAACCAGTGTGTTTTACACTTTTTTTAAAAAAATTAAAATTTATGAAAAAGCAAATTTACTTTTCTGTCCTATTCGTCTTTATGGGATTCATGCTCAGTGCTCAACAAGATACTTTAAAATGGCCATCTTTGGATAAGAGTCCAATGGATCGAGCCACCTATCCAAGAAGTGCTGCTTTTGGAAATTACCTCGATGCAGATGATCCAAACAAGGATCCCAAAATCAAAGTTTACTATAGCAGACCCTTCAAAAAGGACCGTGTTATTTTTGGGGACTTAGTAAAGTATGGAGCAGATTGGAGACTGGGTGCGAATGAAGGTACCGAAGTTACTTTCTACCAAAATGTAGAGCTGGAAGGGATCGTTATTCCTAGAGGTAATTATAGATTGTATGCCGAAGTTAACCAAGACAAATGGGATATCGTGGTTTCTACGCACACCAATACGGCAGGCATCCGCGATTTGGATAAGACCAAAGAACTCGGCAGATTCAAAGCGATGACCAGCAAAACTGGCAAAGTACGAGAGCAGTTTACCATCGGATTTCAAAAAGTCGATGAAGGTAATGTAAATATGTTATTCGAATGGGATAATGTCAGAGCGACCCTACCCATCAATTTAAATGCTGCGAGCTTGGCTGGAAAAGATGCTAGCCCGATGGACATGGCATTCTACCCTCCTCGATCAAAATACTTGAACTTTGTAAAAGCGGAAGAGCTAGAAGCCAATCAGCCAAAAATCAGAGTGGTCTACGCGAGACCTCAGATGAAGGGAAGAAAAGTCTTCGGTGAATTACTTCCTTATGGGGAGATGTGGAGACTTGGTGCGAATGAAACGACTAGAATTACTTTTTATAGCCCAGTGATGATCGGCGATAAAGAACTAAAAGCTGGAACCTATGGTTTGTTTGCCATGGTGAATGAAAATAGTTGGGATATTATCATCCACAAGAACCTAGATTCTTGGGGAAATGCCAACCACGATGAAGAAACCAACGTACACAAGATTACCATTCCTACTGGAAAAACAAAAGTGACGGTGGAGTCATTGTCTGTTGTTTTTGACAAGATATCTGATAAGCAGGTGGATGTTGTTTTTGGTTGGGAAAATACTTTGGCTAGGCTTCCGGTGAAGTTTAAGTAGGTAGTGGTTTTAGAGAAAAATAAATCTATTTTTAAAAATGAGTCATCAGTCCTAAGTGGGTTGATGACTTGTTTTGTTTCTGGGAAATAGTGCTGGAATTTAGGCTATTCAGGATTAGTACTCTTACCCAAATTAAATCCAGTTTTTTTTGATGAATAAAGTTTTATAAGCTCTTTATCACTTGAATCATTTTCAAATTCTATCTGGTAGATATCTTCTCTAAAGTGCCGTTCTTCTTCTATCCCAGATTTAAGACTTAAATATAATTGATCATTTTTTATACTCCACGTATAAGATTCTTTTTCTTGATTTGGGTAGGTTAATTCCCCTTTTTTATTTTTAGTAAATTTTATGGTGGGACAGGCGTTGCAGTGAATTACGTTGACATTTGAAAACTTCGAATATATTAACCATTCTCCTATTATCCAATCAATTGATTGTTCCTTTTTATCTCTGATCCGATCATCATTTATATTTTTAGTGTCGCTTTCTTTTGAAGAACAAGCGATTAAAAAGAATAGAATTAGTATTTTGACAAAGTACCTTTTTGTTTTCATCCTGTTTTATTGAAGGTGATAATGTAAATGGAAAAAGCGATAGTATATCTAATCCTAAAGATTTACAAGATAGATAAATTAAAAATATTGAAAATCAAAGTTGTTTAAAAACGCTTCCTTAATTACCTATATACGGTAAAACTTTCCTACTTTTGCCGACCAAAATTTAAATTTAACTTAATTAATAAAAAACATACTAACATGAATGTTGAAATACATACTTCTAAAGGAGTGATGAAAATTGAACTTTTCGAGAAAGACGCTCCAAACACGGTTAAAAACTTTGTAGACTTAATCAACAAAGAATTCTATGATGGTTTGACCTTTCATCGAGTGATTCCGAATTTTGTAATCCAAGGAGGCTGCCCTGCTGGTAGTGGAGCCGGTGGACCTGGCTACCAAATTGATTGCGAATTGGATGGTGAAAATCAATTCCATGATCGTGGTGTTTTATCGATGGCACACGCTGGTAGAAATACCGGTGGATCGCAATTCTTCATTTGTCATAGCAGAGATAATACGTCGCACCTAGATCGAAATCATACTTGCTTTGGTCGGGTGTTTGAAGGATTGGAGATTATCGACGCGATTGTAGGTGGTGACGTGATTGAGAAAATGGTGGTTGTGGAATAGGAATAGGAATAGGAATAGGAATTAGAATTAGAATTAGAATTAGAATTAGAATTAGAATTAGAATTAGAAAATCTATTTATTTTTTTTGGAAATGAGTCATCAATCTTAAAAGGATAGATGACTCATTTTTTTATAACATTATATTTTAATTAGATAAAATAACAAGGTTAATTCATAATTGTAAGCTTTCTGCTTAACTGTCCTGGGAGTGTTCAGTAAAGTGTGTCATCTTTGTCGTATTAGCATTGCGTAATACGAAACCGATTAACCAATCAACTAATTAACATTAACTTATATATATGTAATGTTTACTATGTGGTTTAAGTTAATTATCTAGACACAGTTAATTGAACACCCCCACTGTCCTCTTAAAGTAGGAAAACGAAGAATATAGATACCGTTTGGTAAATCACTAAGATCAAAGCTAATTTGATCAATCGCTAA
>CALGJS010000271.1 GCA_937927835.1 uncultured Saprospiraceae bacterium
TTGGACAACCTATAATATTTATTCTTCATTTAAACTTAGTCAGAAAATTACGGTTAATTTGGCCGTAGAAAATCTGATGGATTTACATTATTTACCTTTCTCTTCTGGGATCAGTGCTCCAGGTAGAAATTTCATTCTCACGCTTCGAGGGAAATTCTAACGATAAAAGCCCAGATCACCCATTTATTTGTGCATTTTTTTGTTTTATTGACTATCTTGTGTGCAGCAGGTTAGAAAAACGCTGACGATGTAACGTAAGCCTATTTTTGTCGTCAAAAACTAGATGGGCTTATTCTGCGTTATAAGAATAACTTGCGACTGTTAGTTCAATACATTGGAAATGAAACGTCTTAAATATTATCTCATAATCCTGCCCTTGATGCTCTGCCTGTTCGTATCAGGTCAAGAGGTCGTATGGGCGGATCAGATAATCGAATTTTCTAGTGAACTAAATAACTCCGCTGTGCAGGCACTGGGCGCACCAGATGCTATCGAACAACAAGATCAGGATCTCTCATGGACGCCGAAAAAAGAAGGCTTAGTGAGAGGAGAATTCATTCATGTTAGTTTTGCCTTTCCTATTCGTACCCGACAAATTATCGTTTCAGAAGCTAGTAATCCTGGAGCTATCTTTCGGCTGACTGCCTTTTTTACAGATGGTACAGAAAGCTTGATTTACGAAAATAAATATCCTCGAAATCTATTATTACCCAATCGGGCCTTTACTTATCAATTTCCACTAACTCGAAAAAAAGTCGCTTCTATAAAATTAGAATTAGACACACGATCCGTCAAAGGGTATAACCGAATTGACGCGATTGGTATTTCTAGTGAAACCGAACTATATACTTCTGAGCCTAGAGAACTAAAGGAAAAGGAAGGAAATTTAGGAACGGAGGTCAATAGTGGTTCGGCAGAACTATTTCCTCAAATTTCGGCAGATGGCCAAACGCTTTACTTTGTTCGCCACAATCATGTAGACAATATGGGAGAAGGTGATATCTGGGTCAGTAAGCGCTTAGGAGAAGATAGCTGGAGCACCGCAGTCAACTTAGGAGCACCAATCAATAATCGACAAGAGAATCAGGTGATCGGAGTAGGCAAAAATGGGCAGCAATTATTTCTGAAGATGGGTCGCGAACAGACCGACAATAATAATATTTTTGTTACCCAAAAAAATGGCCGAAGCTGGGCTCGCCCTAAACGATTAAATACAAATCTACCAACAGATCAAGAACTCCGTCATACGTTTATTAATGAAGACGGTACAACAATATTGATTGCCATCAAAACACCAGATAAAGGGTTTGACTTACAGGTAACTTATCAACGACTCAATGGGAAGTGGACGGAACTAAAAAGTCTTGGAACGACGATTAATACGGATGATGATGAAACGAGTGCCTGTTTATCTGCAGATGGTAAAACACTCTATTTTTCTAGTAATGGACATGGAGGAATGGGCGGGCAAGATTTTTTCGTAAGCCAAAGAAAAGATGATACGTGGAATAATTGGTCCGCACCAACAAATCTTGGTAACGAGATAAATGATGCAACCAATAACGAAAAACTATCTATAGCTTCCGACGATGTTTATGCGGTTTTTAGTGGAAAAAATAAAGCAGGGAATAATGATATTTATCAGATAAGTTTACCCGATAATCTTATTGCGATAAATGGTGAAGTCGGTAGAAGTGGTGTAATAGATTTATCTGAAAATGATATTCAAGAAAACACAACTCCTAAATCAGTGAATGGTCTTACTGCTCTATCAGAAGGAACAATGATCACCCAAAAAGGAACCGAAAATAGCCTGCAACTTCGACTGGTGAAAATTGATCAGCAGCTTGTTGACCTTGAAAAAACTAAGGAACAATTACGTCAACAAAAATTAGAACATAGAGCATTACCAGATCAGTTTTTAGAAGGAGACGAGATAGAAAAATTGCGCGGAGCATTTATTAAGAAGCAAAAAAATAGCAATGTCATTTTTAGAAAAGAAACAGAAGAAGATGCGGAATTGGCTAAAATGAAAAATAAGTTTAATCAGGCAAACGGAAAGACGACCACCACTTCAAAAGGGCATAAAAAGACGAGAGATCAGGAGTTAGAAGAAATGAAAAAGCGCTTCAATAAGCACAATGGAAAGTCCGATGAATCAAATGAGGACGAGGAATATATGGACATGGAAGTGAGTAATGGTCAGGTGTATGATCAAGAATATGATCGAACGATGTACAGTGGTGGGTTTACGGAATTGCAGCAAAAAATGTGGTTGGCACTTGAAACAGAATTGACGGATCTTGTTAAGCTTACCGTAAAAAAACAAATTTATACACAGGTAGAAAATGACTTATTACAATCTTTATCTGGAGACTTAGACGAAGCACAGCAGTATCGTCTAAAGCAGCAAGGAGTTTTGCTTTATAGAGAGATCAAAAAAGAATTGCGAAGAACTACTGGTGAAAGAATTACATTGGATAATATTCCTGAAAATGATATTACTATCGCCTTGCGTCGAAAAATGGAACCCGCGGTTCGTAAAAATCTTTATGCAGATCTTCGTGAGTTAGCGGCTAGTGAAATAAGCAACGAATTAGAATATCGTTTTGTAAAAGAAGAGAAAGTCGTACTAAAAAAAGAACTAAAAAATCAGCCTGCAGAATGGTCCGCTCCCCTTGTACAGGCACCTGCTCCTGTTTCTGATCAACGACAAGAACCAGCGTTGCTTTCTACTTTATTATTAAAAAAAGGTCAGGTGAAAATTCCTTTTCGGGAAGGACAAAAATTCTTAATTGAAGATATCTATTTTAGAAAAAATAGCGGTGTACTAAAGTCACAGTCTTCTAGTGCCATTGACCAAATGGTTGACTTTTTAAATGCCAATGATAAGCTTTCTGTCGAAGTAGGTGTTTTCGATGATGGAACAGGAGAAGAGCTGGCTTTTATTCGAGCCAAAACGATCTATCAAACCCTAATCAAACAAGGTGTGGCAGCTAATCGATTATTATATCGAGATTACTCTGCCACTGGAAAAACGAATAAAGTATCATCCGTAAAAACACAATTAAAAATTGTTAGCATTCGCTAATACGCAGTGTACTAGTACCCAATCTTTTTTATTTTAATCAACACCTTCTATGAAATTCATTCCAGAATCTGCCATTGACAAAAGCATTGAACAACTTAGTGCTTCAGATTCACTTGACGCTGCCATTAAAGATTTAGCAGATGCTCAACCTTTTTTGATTGCTTATCTCAGCTCCGAAACGACCGCCGCCTTTTCCAATGAAGAGAAAGATTTTTTGTTTTTTGCTACCTCAGTAATAGTGTCTGCTGTCGAGGAGGTAGAACCAGAGGCGCGAGTATTAGGTTTAGAAATGTTAACCGATATAGAGGAACGAAACTTTACTATCCTAACAGAGACGAAAGGAAAAACATTTAGAGATAGAGTTACGGTATTTTTTGAAGACTACCCTCAAGAAGATTTACTCGCCTTTGCAGAAGACGCATTGGAAGAAGATGAAGAAAATTTGATTACTCCTGAGGGGCGAGAGTACCTTTTCGTGATGTTAAAAACAATTATAGATACTTTCCACCAATCTTTATTGCAAAAATAAATTATGCTTTTTTTCGTAGCCAATGGAAGTATCTGGCCCGTGTCCAGGATGCACTGCTACGCCATCTCCCAGAGGAAATAACTGATCTTTGATACTACCTAATAAAGTTGCCATATCTCCACCTGGTAAATCAGTACGGCCAATACTTTGATAAAATAGTACATCTCCTGCGATGATAAATTGATCTGCTTCACAGTAAAAAGACAAACTAGCAGGAGAATGCCCCGGCGTAAATAATGCTTTTAAAGAGGTATTTCCAAAAAGAATGGTATCACCCGTCTCAATAAATTTTCCAGGTGCTGGAGAACTTTGTGGGAGTTGAATACCATACATCTGACAAACTTGAGGAACAGATTCTAAAACGGGAAGTTCGCCACGGTGTATTTCTAATTCCAATCCATAAGTTTCCGCAACAAATGCATTGCCAAAAATATGGTCCAAATGACAATGGGTGTTGATCAGACGAACAGGAGTCCATTCATTTTCACTAATAAAATTTTTTAATTCCTCTCGTTCCTTTTCAGTATAACAACCAGGATCAAAAATGATACATTCCCCTGTTTCGTCCGAAACGATATAAGTATTTTCTTGAAAAGGATTAAAGGTGAGCTTAGCAACAACTGCCATTGATTTACGTTTTTTAAATAATAAGACAACTTAAGCAGGTGCTCAAAATTGTTTTTACAATAAGTTGAGATGAGTTTTAGAGGTGAATAAGTTAAAAAACTGCCTGCCAACAGGCAAACATAGCCGATACCGTAGTATCGGCGAGGCTTGATTGTCTTGACGACCATCAAACCGTTTTTTTGATCCTATCTGCTTAATCGCAGATCAAGCAGGGACGTACAACTCTAAAAATCGCT
>CALGJS010000272.1 GCA_937927835.1 uncultured Saprospiraceae bacterium
AAACTGCCTTAGCTAATTGGCTGAATAAAATAGTAAAATTACTCTATAAAAGAGCAAAAAAAGAGGTTCGACAAGTTAGGGGACAGCCCCTGAAATTGTCTCCTTTGGAAATTATTCACTCACTAGCCTGACGGCTATGGACCTCTCTCAAAGAGCGGTGACTTGGGATTGGTTTTTTAATGATACGGATAGTTCCTATATGCAGGAGCCTCTCTATCTTTTTTCTGATACAGGGTTTCATGAAGTCCAACTTATTGTGACTGATATTTATGGTTGTAAGGATTCTTTAGTTCAACTTATCGATATAGCTCCTCTAAAAACTTATTTTCTTCCGAATGCTTTTACTCCCAATTATGATGGAATAAATGATACATTCAAAGGTGTTGGAATATTTGATGGAATTAGACAGTTTAATTTAAAAATATGGGATCGCTACGGAGGTTTAATTTTTCAAACCACTGACCCTGAAATGGGATGGAATGGAAGGTTCATGAATTCAGGGAAAAGTTTTCCAGCTGGTGTGTATACCTGCATGGTTTCATATACAACGGCGAGGGGGAAAGAAGTTAAAAATCTAAAAACCAATTTTGCATTAGTTCGTTGATTATAAGATCACATTAGCATTCTTAATACAGTCTTGTCGTTTTAGGGGAATTCATCATCCTAAAATTTTCATTATATTTGGAAATATAAAAATATATCGAACCCTACGACTAGAACTTTCCCGATGCACCCAATCCAACAACAATTTAAATATCACGAATTACCCGGACATTTCGAACGTGATACCCATATCGAAATTCTAGATACCAAAATTGAAAGTATAAAACTCCTCACCGGTGAAACTGCCGCCGAAGACATTATCGTCCTTCGCTATCACGATAGTCCCAACCTTAGTTTTTACGATGCCTACGGAAGAGAGTTGGACATCGATCATTATCTTCCAGAAAAATACCGAAAGGCCGATCTCGAAGGTGCAGACCGAATTATTGGGAACTTAAATAATCTAGACCAGAAAAAAGCAAAAACAAAATCTCAATTTCATCTTTTTTTGACAGATTGTATAAAGTCAGGAGAAGGAAATTTGGCTGTTGGTCTACGCCGAAAATATAGCCTAGAAACCACCAAGCAGGTGTTAACCCGTTTTTTAAAACATCTCAAAATTGAAGAGATTATCATTGAAATTGTGGATAACCTTCCCAATAAGTTTGATAGTTTTTATAAGTTTTTGGAAGCGCTAATTATTTTTCAACAAAAATGGTATAGCGGCTATGTCCATTTTACTTCCAAAGACAATATCGTCATTACACCACTCAATAAAAGAAGTGGTGTGGCCATTATGATCGAAACCCAAAGTGCCGGAGGACACCTGCTACCTCCCGAACAATGGATCATCACCCGGACAGAAAATCCTGCTACTTTCGAACAAGCACTCGTCTTTCGTTCTCCAGATATTCAAGATTTTTTTGAAGCTAGTGGAATGGATCATTCTTTTACGACGGATCGTTATAAACTCTATCATACCCCAGAAGAATTGTCGATTGATAGTTTGGTGGATAACACCAACAATATGCTGCGATTGCCATTAGCGCATGAATGTTATCAAATTCTTCCTGCCGATCCATATCTGATTATTGTCTTGACCAAGTCGGATGAAATGACCATTGTGAATACCCACCGTTCGGTCGTTCCACATAAATGGCCTCGTAAGGTCGCCTTGCCACGGGCAGCAACTTGTGTACGGATGGACGAAAACCTGACGATCCTTTATCTGCAAACTGCCGAAGGAAATCTTTATGCGTATCACCTTACGGAAGCGGATGTCTTTGAGATTGCAGAGATTGGAAATTTTGGATTAGGGTTTGAATTAGATCAGGTCGGAAATTTATTGTTAAAAAATAAAGAAGAAGATCAACTCCTCAAAGTCATTACCAATTCTAATGATTTAGAAGTTCCCGATGATCAGAAAAGTCTGGCGACGGTTTTAAGAAATCTGGCAGACCTTTTTAAAGGCGAACGATTATTTTCTAAAACACAATTTGCAAAAGTAATTACCGATGTAGCGGTTCCAGAGGAAAAGAAATTACCTTCGATTTATGAAAAAGCACGCTATGATTTTGAAACCAATATTGAACATCAATTGGTCGAGGCGGGTAATGATTACGAAGCATTATTAGCGATTCAAAATAAAATTGCGATTGCGCGTCGCAATGTTGGAGAAGAATTGACCATCTATGCCGAGAACGAAGGCGTCATGCTCATTGGTCAGCGGCTAAAAAATATTGTTAATAATATTATTAAACCATCGGAACGCAAAGTTCGGAATTTGGTAGAAGAGGGGAGAAGTCGAATTATTTTAGAGCAAGTAAGAAAATATCATTCAGAAATAAACGAGCTAGAAGATCCTGCTGCTTATCGCGAAATACTCAATAATTTACGACAATTCGAACAAGAATTACACGGAATGTATCCGGGTAATATTGAAAATGTCATGGGTTCGTTTCGATCCATTCAACAAGAATTAAATCTTGCCTTTTCAAGACAGATTAGCAGCGATGGAACAGCTTTACAGAATTTCATTAATGAAGAAATTTCTGAAATAGAAAAAGCAATTGATGAGACCTTCGATTTTCGACAATTAGAAATTCTACTGGCTACGCATCCTGCTGCTTTAGAATTAATGAGCTTACTCAAACAACCTTTTGTCTTGCAAAATGTAGCGGAGCAACGTAGCCTTTCCCCCGCTGCGATCCAAAGTCGTCTTTTTCAACGTGTGATCAAACGTCGTGGTCAACTCATGCTTGAAATTGAAAGCAAGCGAAAAAAAGCAGTAGCCGCTAAAAAGCAGATGGCGACGATGATTGAAACGGCCATTGACTTTTTTGTACAACATCATTCGGGTAGTTTTTCAGATGTAGAACTTTCGGGCAACGCCACTTATCAGGAATTACTCAACGATATCCGTCGAGTAGAATCAGAGATGAAAGATGTACGCTTGTCACTTGATCTCCGCCGACGATTAGAAAATCGTATTCTTAAAAAGAATCGGGCGGCACTCGAAAAAATGGTCGCTTACGAAGGTAAATATGCCTATGTTCAAAATGACCCAGACCTTTTTGTCGATCTAGAATCAGCGACTACTAAATTTCCTGAATGGGAGATTAGAATGTTGGAAAAACCGGGAACTGCTGATTGGTTTTTGGTTTGTTTTGTGCGAGATACCGATCAGGAAATCTATCGACCGGATACGACCGAAAATCTGAAAGCAGGTCGTGCTTTTGAAATTCAAGAAAATAATTATCCCGATTTTTTAGCGCATACCAATACTTATTTACCAGCAATCTATGGATATAAAATGTTGGAAGCGGTTTGGGATATTCAGCGAGGCGAAGCAAAAAAAGGCGCTTTTCCTCAGTTTGATCCAGAAGTGTTAAACGACTTAATTCCGAAGGATAAAATACAGACAAAAGCCTTACGTGCTGTTCTAGAAAAAAAGAAACGAGATCATCTCGAAAAGAATCGAACCAGACAGGTACCTGCGATTCCACCAGAATTTATTGATGATACACCGTATTTTCAAAAAAAGCTGGAAGAATTTATGATCAAGGCAAAGTTGCAGATGATGAGTGGTTCTGGAATTCTATTATTGTCTGGACCACCGAGTACGGGAAAAAGTGCTTTTTTAAAATTTGTAGCAGCACTTACGAATCGAGAATATTTTGAACATGCTGCCGATAAATGGCAAACTAAAAATAGTCTAGTCACCGCGATTCGATTTGGAGAACGAGGCCCTTATACCACACCCGCTGGATTTACGCGTGCGATCACCACACCACATAGTTTGGTCAGTATTGAAGAGATAAAAGAATGGCCGGAAGCGCTACGTAAATCTTTAAATCCGTTTTTTGCAGGTAGTAAAATCTTTACCGCTGCTGATGGCACCAACTATCAGATTGGAGAAAATATG
>CALGJS010000273.1 GCA_937927835.1 uncultured Saprospiraceae bacterium
TCCTCCTCCACTTCCACCAAAGAAGCCATATCTTTGGGATTATTTTCAATCAAAACCTAACTCAACTCATGCCTCTCCTCCTCCACATCGAAACCTCCGCTGAATTCTGCTCTGTTTGCCTCAGTAAGGGAACGACCATTCTAGCCTCTCGGGAAGGAACGGAACGCTTTACCCATGCGGCTCAGATTACCTTGTTCGTAGAAGCCTGTATGAACGAAGCTAAGTGGACGTTAAGCGAACTGTCAGCAGTTTCTGTGAGTATGGGACCAGGATCTTATACAGGCCTTAGAATTGGCCTTTCTGCAGCCAAGGGAATCTGTTATGCCTTGGATAAGCCGCTGATTGGTGTAGAAACTTTAGAAGCTTTAGCAACGGCTGCTTACGAACTTCGAAAAGAATCCGCCGTCTATATTCCGATGATTGATGCGCGACGAATGGAAGTTTATACGGCAACTTTTGACGCAGCACAAAAAAGACTCACAGATACAGAAGCACTAATTTTAACAGAAGACTCCTTTGTTGATCAATTAAAAAATAATGAAAAAGTGATCTTCTGTGGGAATGCTGTTGAAAAAACACAAACGGTTATCACTGCTTCAAATGCTGATTTTCAGCCACTTATAAGCATTGCTTCCCATCTGATAGGTCCCGCTTTGCGCAAATGGAACGCAAAGGAGTTTGAGGATATAGCTTACAGTTCGCCATTTTATTTTAAAAATCCCAACATTACGACGCCCAAGCCAAACGTATTAAATAAAATAATGAATGGTAAAAATATATGATTTTATAATTAAAATTTTTATTTTTGGCTCATAGTCAAGCGCTTTATACCTTATCTAATATCTTAATGTTTTTCGGTTGGTATAGTTTTTGGCTAAATGAGAGGTAAGTACATGTGCAAATTGAATTATATAATTTTGTTCATATACTTAGTATTATTATTCTATTTAATTTTTAAAAAACATAGTATGAGAAAGCAAAAAAACGAGACAATCGTTTTGAAGAAAGGCAATAGGGAAATCCAGTTGGATTATGCCGAACTTCGCAAAGCGGTTCTAGTTTTAAGAGCAGTCAATCACAAATTACGTCAGAGCATCATCGATCTATTAGAAGAAAACGACAAGATGACTGTTACTGATATTTACATTAAACTAAGATTGGAACAGTCTGTTGCTTCCCAACACTTAGCAATTCTTCGAAGAGCTGGTGTAGTAGCTACGGATCGTCAAGGAAAATTCATTTATTACTCGTTAGATAAAGACAGATTGTCTCAGATCTCTCGATTAGTGGAGGAATTAGCGGCGTAATTAAATTATACTTAACCTGCCGCTAGGTAGGCAAAAACGTCCTTCCGACGCATAATTTACTTTTCTTATATTTTATAAAAGGAGTATTTGTTATGTGTTTCGCACAAAAAATGCTGTAAATCAATTGATTTACAGCATTTTTTTTGGAATTTTTTTCATTTAAATAAATAAAAAACGCATATTTGCTAGTGATTTAATTTATACCTATAAGCAGCTATCCTGCCTGACCAACTAATCTTGCTCATTCAGGGTGCTCACAAAACTAAAAACTCCTCTATGAGAAAGGCGAAAGTTGTTCTTAAAAGTGAAACACTCTCCGAGTCTTCTGAAATTTTACGTGCGTTGACACACCCCTTAAGAATGAGAATTCTAGAATTTATTGATCGTCACGATTCTATTAATGTAAACAAGATTTACAATACCCTCAAACTAGAGCAGTCAATTACTTCCCAGCATCTGCGGATTCTTCGTAATGCAGGTATCGTACTTACAGAACGAGAAGGAAAATTCATTCATTATAAAATTGATTATACCAAAGTCTCTAAAGTATTATTAGCTGTTAATAATTTTTTAGACGAAGAATAATAGTATTAAAACCGCTTAAAATAAAAAAGGCAGTGACGAACTTCGTTACTGCCTTTTTTATTTGAAAGAGTATCATTCTATTTAAGATTGTTCTGTTAAAGCGTGTCACTGCGTTGGTCTTTCCTGTCTAGGAGTTAGCCTTGATGATTACTTCGCTTTGGGAACGAATTTTTTTACTTTTAACGTTCTAAAGCTACCAAGCAAAAAGGTAAAAAACAAAATGGGATTTACCAAACATATAAGAGCGGGAGGCGGTTCTTCCTTCAGGAAGTCAGTAGGCAGCAAGGCAAAAAAAACAAAATGATTCAAAGTGTTTTACCGTTCTACTCTACTGATTCTTTTCCATTTTCTGGATCAATTGTCTGAGTGATATCCTCTGCCACTTCTGTGGTAGAAGTCGCATCAACTGTAGTCTCATCGGTTGCTGCAACTACTGCTGCTGTAGCAGCCGCTTCTGTCTTTGGATTAGGACCATTAAGTTCTTCTGAATTAAAAACATCACGGTAAAACAAAATAATACTTGCTACACCGACGGAAATGGATACATCAGCCACATTAAATACTGGTCGGAAAAATTCAAAAGACTGTCCAGGCCAAATAGGAGACGAATCGGGAAAATGTCCGCGATATAGAGGGAAGTGGAACATATCCACTACCTTTCCATGTAGAAACCCAGCATAACCACCTCCTTCAGGTAAAAATTGGGCCGGTCCAGGAAGATAACGACTAGACTCAGAGAAAACCAATCCATAAAAGGCACTATCGATAATATTCCCAATCGCACCAGCTAGAATGAGCCCAGCACTAATTAAAAAACCTAAAGCTACCTTAGACTTGATAAGCGTACGCAAATAGAAGGAGAGAACGATGACCGCAATAATTCTAAAAATACTTAGTCCCAGTTTTCCCCAATCACCTCCAAACTCAATTCCAAAGGCCATTCCTGGATTTTCTACAAAATGTAGCATGGACCAATTACCAATTAACGGAATCTCTTCCCCATACATCATATTGGTTTTAACCCAGACCTTTAAAGCCTGATCTACAATCAGCACAAATAAAATAACGGAAAGAACTTTAGTTGATCTACTCAAAATTTTTAGTTTTTTGGCAAGAATACACAATTTGATCACTAGCCATTTTATAAACGTCTAAACCTAGGAATTAGTTTTTTCAAAAATACCTAATAATTAGAATAAAGCTTATTGGATACAAACCCTTAAAAAAATAGTGATTACAGCTATTACCATAATCACTATCCAGTCTAATCACTTATATCGGTAATTGACTTCCGTCAAAAAGAGACGTATTTATCGTTCGTTTTTTGCTTCGATACTAAGGGTAGCGTGTGGAACAGCTTTTAAACGTTCTTTTGAAATTAGCTTCCCAGTCACTCGGCAAATTCCGTAAACCTTGTTTTGAATTCGAAGTTTGGCATTTTCTAAGTGCTGAATGTGTTTCCGCAAGCGACTAGCTAATGTGCTGATCTGCTCGTTTTCAACAGAGCCAATACTGTCATCCAAACCTTTAGATTTTGAATCTGCATTATTAGAACTATCCGAAAGCTGCTGAACATAGAAATCCAATTGCTTTTTAGCTTCTGATAACTTTCCTTCAATTAGCAATTCAAATTCCTCTAGTTCGCTATCTGTGTAGCGTGTCTTTACTGCCTTCTCACTCATGGTAAAAAATTTAGTGTTAGCAAATAAACTGGTTTATCAACCAGCTACTAGTAAAAAGATGCCTGGTTTTGCTTTTTAGATGCAAAAATACGGCAAATCTGTGCAAATAAAAAATATTTGATAACCAACCAATCTTCACTTTTCAACCAATCTCAAAACATCTTCATACTATTTAAAGTAGAATTCATCCAAATATATTGCCACGATAGATAAGTTTTAACGCAAAATTTCCGAATTGGTCTTTCACAAAGAAACTTGGCTCGATTTTTACATATAAAAAAGTATAATACAAACATCGCCTACTTACTGATGAGCTGTGAGAAAACTCCGTAGTAAGTGCTTGGGCTAATTGCTAACCCATTTTAAATCACCTACTATGTTGAAACGCATCGTAAGTGCAGCATTGCTGTGCCTTTTGAGCCTAATTGGCTTTTCCCACACTAAGATTAATGTTGAAAATTCCACCCTTGCTTTCATAGAGCTGCAAAGCGATATGGCCGTCAGAGAGATGTGGAGAACGGGTATTCCCGCAAGCATCACCTTGGCGCAGGCCATCGTTGAATCCTCTTGGGGTAAAGGACCACTCGCAGAAGAGGGTAATAATTATTTTGGAATAAAATGTAATCATAATTGGACTGGAGGTACGATGTATCAAGAAGACGATGATTATAAAAATGGCAAACTAGTTCCTTCTTGTTTTAGAGTTTATGCTTCGGTGGAGGAATCCTACATTGATCACTCAAATTTTTTGGTGGAAGGAGTTCGCTATTCGGATTTGTTCAAACTTTCTAGCACAGATTATAAAGGATGGGCAAAAGGTTTAAAAGCCGCAGGATATGCAACTGATCGTCGATATGCCGAAAAGCTAATCGAAAAAATCGAAGCTTATCAACTCTATCAATATGATCGGATTACTCAAAATCTTAATGTAGAGAGTGGTTTAGCTACGCATAATAGTGGTTCGGCTAGGCCAACGATACCAAATCCCGTAGAGGTGCCGGATGCATTTGAACTTCCAGATGACTATGTTCCAAATTACTATGGTGTGTCTACAGAAAAAACACCCGCATCTGGACAAAAAGAACCAATGCCAGCGGTCAGTACCGAAGCAAGACATGCAGTTGCTCCCGAGCGACCAAAAAGATACAGAAATTAGGTCGTAAGCATTTTTACGTCCAATAAGGAATCAACGATTCAACAAATCAACGATTCAACAAAAAAAGAGGCTGTCCCAAAACCAATTGTAGATGATATTTAATATCATTACAGCCAGATAGCAGTGAAGTGAAAACTAAAAAATGTTTAGTTTTATACTTCACTGCTTCTATCTTTATAAAAGCGCTTAAACAACTTCTGTAACAATCCTCATTTCACTTGAATCGTACCTTTCTGATTAATGTGCTTTTTTTGATCGGCATCAATGTGTTGATTAAGCCATTCTACTTATTTGGAATTGATCGAGTTGTACAAAATACCGTCGGTAAAGAAGCTTACGGGTTATATTTTGCTATCATAAATTTTACCTTTCTACTGCAAATTATCAGTGATTTTGGAATCCAGAGTTACAATAATAAAAACATAGCGCAGCACCGTAATCTACTCGGGAAGTATCTCCCTAATATCTTAATGCTCAAGGCTATTTTAGCTACTATGTATCTATTGGTGATATTTCCAGTGGCTTGGCTACTTCAGTATGAATGGTCCATTTTTCCAATGATTCTAGCGGTGGGTATCAATCAAATATTGATCAGTCTACTATTCTATATGCGATCCAACGTTTCTGGGTTGGGACTCTATCGTACAGATAGTCTTTTATCAGCTATGGAAAAACTATTGATGATCATAGTTTGCGGAAGCTTATTGTATATTCCATCCTTTAAAGAAAATTTCCGTATTGAATGGTTTATTTATGCCCAAATGGGCGCGTTATTGACAGCTACACTGACAGCTTATCTGATTGTACGCAAGCATTTACCAAAGATCAAATGGCGATATAATCCACTTTATTTAAGGATAATTTTGCGAGAAAGTTATCCATATGCATTGGTTCTTTTCTTAATGACGTTTTATACAAAAATTGATGGGGTAATGATTGAGCGAATGTTGCCAGACGGACGGGCAGAGGCAGGTATTTATGCGTCAGGTTACCGATTGTTAGATGCAGCAAATATGACAGGGTTTTTATTTGCGAGTCTACTTTTACCCATGTTTTCTCGTATGTTAAAGATGAAAGAGTCTATTCGACCTTTATTTAAATTAAGTTTTTTATTGATATGGGCTATTTCGATTTCTGTAGCTGCCCAGTGCTGGTTTTTTCGCAATGAGATCTCCATGTTATTGTATAGTGAAGCGAATGAATATTGGGGGACCGTTTTAGGATATCTAATGTTGACCTATGTGGCTGTTAGTGGGACTTACGTTGCTAGTACCCTGATTACGGCAGAAGGTAAATTGAAGCGAATGAATAGAATATTTTTAGTAGGTATTATTTTGAATGTTGTTTTAAATTTTTTCTTAATTCAGCGCAATGGAGCGGCTGGAGCTGCTCTTGCGACCATTATAACACAAAGTTTTGTTTTATTGGCGCAATTACTACTAATAACTAAATTATTTAATATGAAGGTTGAGGTTTCATTAATTGTACGAGTAGTATCCTACGCGATCTTGGTGATTGGTACGGCCTGGTGGGCCTATACCTTTTGGCCAGGAGATTGGAGGTGGAAGCTAGTTGGGAGTAGTTTTATTTCAATAATTTTGTCTCTTCTTTGTGGTATGATTAACCTTGGTCAGTTAAAAACCTTGAAATAACCATCAAATTATCTACTTTTGTTGAAATCTTAAAAAATTATGCAGGGGAAGGAGCACCTTTTAGACGCGATTCGAGTCTTATATAAATGGAAAATATTTATTTTTATTGTCTGCTTAATTGCAGCGATTGGTAGTATATTTTTAGCATTGTCAAAGGATAATTATTATCAGTCATCCACCTTGTTCTATGCCACTAACCATGATTTGTCCAAACCCAATCCACTTGGAAATATTGGAAAGAATACCTTCTATTATGGAAGTGGTGAAGACATGGACAGATTAATGACCCTCTCTGAATCAGACTTATTAGCAGACTATTTAATTGATAGTTTTCAGCTGTATCAGCATTATGAAATAGATACTTCAGATGTGAAGAAGGATTTTCGAGTGATGGAAGTATTTCGATCGCAATATAAAGTTCTCAAGACTAAACATGATGCGATAGAAATTCTAGTTGAAGATATTGATCCAAAAATGGCTGTTAAAATTGCTGATGCTGCCCGAGATAAAGTAAATGCGCTGGCCCAAGAGATGATCAGAAAAAGCCAAAAACAGCAAATGGGCATGATGGAAATGAATATTAGCAGTCGGAAAGTGAGAATTGATTCGTTAGAAAAGGTGTTAGCATCTAGCCGCACTAAATATGGTAT
>CALGJS010000274.1 GCA_937927835.1 uncultured Saprospiraceae bacterium
TTTCTTCTTAACGGGCGGTTCGTCCACAGTCTTTAAGACCGATTGCTGGTACTTGAATCCGGTAAAGCTTTTCATATATTTTAGAGTTCGATGCTCTTTTAATTTCCTTTAATCTCGTATTAGCTTAGTCAGACGCTTCCTTCGGTCGCTTTCTTCCTGCGCTAATTCGAGAGGGAAATTAATGCCGCATCTCACATTTTAGAGTTCGAGACTCTATTAATTTTCTTTAATCTCAAATTAGCTTAGTTATACGCTTCCTTCGGTCGCTCCTGCCTGCGCTAATCTGAGAGGAAAATTAATGCCGTCTCTCACATTTAGAGTTCGATGCTCTTTTAATTTTTTTTATTCACTAATAAATATTTTTATTCAACAAGTTAATCCACATATCTTATCTGGTATTAAGGCAGAAGCTGCACATCCGCACATCAAACAATCCATTAATCATTCTTTTCTAATAATCGTTTTAGTATCAATGTCCAGAAAATCATTCAGGCCATTGAGGGTGATATAATTTATTTCGTAGACATTTTTTACCATGTCGATGTATGCTTCTAATTCTACTCGATCTCGGAAATTTTTCTTTTTCAGATCAATTCCGACTTTGCTCATTCCACTAAATCCATTATTGCTCAATACTTCAAAATAATCCAACTGTTGAGGCTGTTCTACTTTAAAGCTAATCAAGTCTACCGTTTTGGCTAGAACATTTAAAAATTCGATTGGATAACCAGGAGCTAGCATAACTTGATATCGAAAAATCTCTTCATCGGCAGCAGCTCGATCACTGAATAATTCAAATTGATCAATTAAAAAAGTCTGTACTTCCATCCGTTGTGCGGTGCTTTGATAATCACCAAAATCAAGGACGACCCCATCAAATTTTTCAGCGGATAAGGCATAGGCCAATGATCCAGAAGGATTAGGATTTCTTAATAACTCGGCTCCAGAAAACTTCCTTGACAGTTGAATTTTACGACCATTTACTGCTTTCTTTAAACCAAGTACTTTCGTGCTTTTACCATCTAGTCCTGGTGCTAACACAATTCTTCTAATGCCATTGGTTGTTAGATAATCTCGGATAAATTCGGGCGTATTCGACTCCATATCCTGCTGCGTAACCGCCATCAAACGATCAGCTGGTAACCGTTGGTAGAAGTCATCAACATCCAATGGTCGGACGAAATTCTGAATCGTTTCGTAATGCGTCTTTCCGTATATTTTTAATAATAAAAGATACATCTGCTGCTTTAGATCCAACATTTCAGCTTGGATATTTCGCATAATATCAAGATGGCGCAAGATGCGTAAGGAACGATAGATATCGCGATAATTTTTTTGATTGACGGTTTCTACTCTGATCTTTTCTCGGTATAACATTTCCTTATGGAGAAACTCCATGTAGGTTTTCATTTTATAATTATACTCGTAGTAATAATTGATAATTTCCGAAGAAGTGTTGAGTGCTTCGTAATTATTAAAATGTTGTCGATTTTGTATTTTGGCGTAAGCTAGATTATCCTTTGTTTTTTTACTAAATAAAAGTTCAAGAGGAACACTGAGTCCAACGCCAATAGAATTGAATTTTCTAGTATCTCTTAGTTCATCGCTAAAGTGATTGAGGTTGCGATATGCTTGCACTCGAAGAGAAACATCGTTGATACCACGATCCGCTCCAAAGGCAATTTTTTGTTCTAATTGCTGTATAGAATCCAGTAAAACTTCTTTTGAATTCTCATGTAAAAGGTAATCCAAATTGACATGCAACACTGGTAATTCAGCAATCGAAAAATTGGTATCCATATGATTTTCACCCAAGGTAGATTCAAACCATTCGTTATAGTCTCGGTAATTTTTCAACTGAACTTTGACCTGTTCGATTCGACTTTTGATATCAATAATCTCTTCGTATAAAATTCCTTTTAAGAAATAAACCTGATAGAGTAATTTCTGCTGTTCAATAAGCTGTGCTTCCCGTGCCGCTAATAATTTAATTTTTTCTTCATTGAATAAATAGATCATCAGATTAAAACGATAGTAGAGTTTACTATCATTATTATCCAAGGCAAACTTTAGATTATCTAATTTTCTTTGATCATTCAAGCGTTTGGCTCTTTGTTGATTGCCCAGCCAACCTTCCCGCAAGACATTCCATTCAATCCCCACTCGAGTCCGAGAACCACTAAGATTTCCGTCTGTTCCATCTTCTGCATCAAAGCTTTGATCATGATTGATGAAATGCTGCGCTTTCACGTTGACGCCTATATCTTTTTTTAGTTTCTTGATTTGATACTGAAAGATTTCATCTTTACTGGTCAGGTCGAGGTTGGGTTCGGTGATATTAAAGAGACGATCGGCAGGTTCTAGATTATTATCGACGGTATTGGTCGGCTGCCGGTTAAGATTTTTTCTAATCAAGCTAAGGATGTCCTTACTGATTCTTTCAACTACAGGATCATCTGTAGCTTGCGCAGATAATTGAAGTCCTCCTCCGAAGAGCAGTAACGACAAAAATAGTCGCAAAAGCCAGGTAGAAAGACCCGAAATTTTATCTACGATACCTAATGTATCGGGGGAATATTGACTCATAGTAACAATACCGAACTAAAGCCGGTCGTTTTTATTAGTAGGTAGTCCTTGTTTTTATGTCACTGATTATCAGTAGATTATCAATAAAACAGGAATTTTAATCTAAGAAAGTGAATCTATTTAACACTATTTCACATTAGATAAAGTCAAAATTTGTACCATAACTGACTAATTCCGAGGAAGGCGAACAAAGAACGATTTTGAAAGAATTGCGAAGCGGATGGAAGGCATGAGAATATCTTGAAGGACGAACCGGAAATCCGATATAAAATCGAAGAAGGAATTTTATAAATCAGAGCGAATTAAAACCGATAGGTTGGCATTTATTTAAATATTGGGATGATTAGATGAAATAATCATTTTGAATAATTGCAGGTACAGCTATTGATAATATCTTTGGGGAAGGAGTGAATTCTATTTAAAAAAATAATCAAAAAAAAACCTCAGCTAAAAGCTGAGGTTTTTTTTTGATTATTTTTTACCGAGCGAAAGAAACTGCCCGTTTTTCTCGAATTACGGTTACTTTTATCTGACCAGGATATTGCATTTCATCCTGAATTTTTTCAGAAATCATAAAGGCTAAATCGTCCGCATATTGATCAGAAACTTTCTCACTTTCAACCATTACTCTCAGTTCACGGCCGGCCTGCATTGCGTAAGCTTTTTGTACCCCTTCGTGTGCCATGGCGATTTCTTCCAGTTCACCGATTCGTTTCATGTAGCTTTCTAAGATCTCCCGACGTGCTCCTGGGCGCGCACCTGAGATCGCATCACAAGCCTGAACGATTGGCGAAACCATATTGGTCATTTCTACTTCATCGTGGTGAGCACCTACGGCGTTAGAAACGATATCTGATTCGTTGTATTTTTCACAAAGTTTCATTCCTAAGATGGCGTGAGATAACTCTGTTTCTTCTTCTGCTACTTTTCCAATATCGTGGAGTAAACCAGCACGTTTTGCTAGTTTTGCATCTTTGTTAGATAAGCCAAGTTCCGCAGCCATGATTCCACATAAGTTAGCAGTTTCAATAGAGTGCTTCAATAGGTTTTGCCCGTAAGAAGAACGGAAACGCATTCGTCCTACCATTTTCACGAGGTAAGGATTCAAGCCGTGGATATCTAATTCAATAACGGTACGTTCTCCAATTTCGACGATTTGTTCGTCGAGTTGCTTCCGTGTTTTTGCAACTACTTCTTCAATTCGTGCTGGGTGGATTCTTCCGTCAGCGACCAATCGTTTAAGGGACAATCGACAAACCTCACGACGAATCGGATCGAAACTAGAAATTACAATTGCTTCTGGTGTATCATCTACTACGATTTCAGCACCTGTTGCAGCTTCGATGGCTCGGATATTTCGACCTTCCCGTCCGATGATTTGTCCTTTTAGGTCATCAGATTCTAGTGGAAAAACAGATACGGTATTTTCAATCGTAAATTCAGCACACATTCTTTGAATAGATTGGATCACTACTTTTTTGGCGTCCTTGTTGGCCGTTATCTGAGCGGCCTGAACGACTTCTTTTCTGATCGACATCGCGTCCGTTTCTGCTTTGGCGCGAACGGCTTCCAGGATTTGTTCTTTGGCTTCTGCCTCTGTTAATTTTGCAATATTTTCTAGTAAACGAATACGTTCTTCGTTGGCGAGATCCAGTTCTTCTTTTTTCTTAGCTACAATCTTTACTTGCTTATCTAAGTTGTCTCGAATCGCTTTATTTTCAGAAGCAATTTGTTCTAGTTCTTTTTCTCGGTTCTTAAATTCTTTTACTTGTGTACGAACTTCGATTTCTTTTTCTTTAAGTGAAGTTTCTTTATCTACCACGCTTTGAGCACGTTCTTTTAATTCATTTTTGTGCTCTCGTTTTTCTGCTTCGAAGTTAGATTTAAGGTCTGCAAATTTTTTCTTCGCTTCTTTAATCTTTCGTTGCTTTACTTCTTCGTTTTTCTTTTCGGCTTTAGAAACGATTCCGTCTGCTTTACGCTTGGCTTCGTCTGTAATACGAGCTGCAGATGAACGAGCTTCTGCAAGGGTTTTATCAGCCTGACTATTAAGCTCATTGACGCGAGCATCATTGCCTTTACCTACCACTGACTTGGCACCGAAGAAGGCAAGAATTCCTCCAACGACTGCACCAATGATGATTGATATTAGATCCATAATTATGTTGATTTTAGGTGAGAAACTGGATTTTAAAACGAGTCCTTAAGGTATTCATTCTATTATTTCCGTTTCTATCTATTAAAAAAATATCTGGGTTAATTTTCCTTTGGTTTTATTTTCTGTTTACTAAACTTTAAAAGTTTAGTAAACAGAAAATAAACCTAAAATGAAGAAGGGAGATTTTTTATTAAGATATTATTGTAATAAAAAATCTAGTAGTTCGTCTAATTGATCTACTTTTTTGTTAAGATCGACGTAGGACTCCTCTTGGTTAGTGGAGTCATTAGCAGGGTGTGTTTTATGTAAATCTACGGCGTAAGTCAGTAATGCCATGGACAAACAATCTTGTTTATCTTTTCGGCTGTACGTTTTTTGGAATGTATTCACTTTATCATTTATCTCTTCTACGATTCCCCGTATCTTATTAACATCTTCTTCCTTTACCTTGAGGGGATAAGAGCGTTCTGCGATAACTACTGTTATGTTGACTAATTCGTTCGTTTCCATATCAGTTATTTTGTAACCACAATATACACTTATCAATTTCCTTAAGGTACTGCTCGATCTCTTTCTTCATTTTTTTGGAGCGCTTACTGGCTCCAGAATTATCGTCCCTGACTGGTGAAGGATCCGTATCCGGTACTTCTAGGCCAAGTGTTCGTGTTTGATTGGCTTGTTGCTTATAAACAGCCAGTCCTGATTTTAATTTTCGATTTTCCTCTTCTAATGCCAGATTGTTCTTCTGCAACTGCTCCATCTTTTTGGCCAGTTGTTTTACCTTTTTTTCAATTCCGGTAAGCCTTTCATTAATAACCTGCTGCATAAGAACAGTATTTTTAAGTAGTATAAGTAGGACAACCCCACTTAGATAGTCTGTTTTAACGTCTGATAACGGCGCCTAATTCTCCTTCGTAAGTAGTAATCAATCGCTGCATCACTTTATCAATTTCTTTATCGTTAAGTGTTCGTGTTGGGTCTTCGAAAGTAAAACTTACAGCGTAGGACTTTTTGTCTTTCCCTAGCTGGTCTTCATTCTCATACACATCGAACAAATTAACCTCTTTCAGGATTTTTTTGCCTGTTTTACGGGCAATTCCTTTAATATCATCAAATTTAACATTTTTTCCAATAACCAAGGCTAAATCACGTCTAACTCTCGGATATTTGGTCAATTCTGTAAAATCTATCTTATTTTTCTTCACAACCCCTAAAAGCGTTTTCACTCTAAACGAAGCGTAAAAAACGTCCTGTTTGATGTCCATTCCACTTACCAAGTTGGGTTTTACCTTTCCAAATTCTACAATTACCTGCGGTCCTCGGTGGTAACGCAACCCATAAGTCATTGTATCAGAAGCACTATTCTCATCTTCATTCAAGACGGTCGTCTGGTAATTCCCAGTTCCGATTCGATTCATCAATTGTTCTACATACCCTTTTAAAGTATAATAAGTCATTGGTGCTTTTTTCGGATGGTGCCAGCTTTCTGCTTCTCGACGTCCTGTCAAAAACAACGATAGAAACTCTTCCTCTTTAAATCCTTCACCATCCGGTCGGTAAGTATATCCTTGTTCAAAAAACTTTAAATCTGCATTTTGTCGATTCTGATTATGAACAATCGCTTCCAAACCACTAAACAACATCGTTGGTCGCATGACATCCAAATGAATATTAGATGTATTATTAACGTATACTAGTTCTTCCTCAGGTAGTTGCAAGAAATCTCGGAAATAACGTGACTGACTCAAAGACAGTCCCATAATTTCGTTGAATCCTTGGGCATTTAGATAATCCCCCAATTTTTGTCGTAGGGTATGAACTGGAAGACCATCGCTCTCGCCCATCGTACTTTTGATTTGACTTGCGATCGGCACTCGATTGAAACCATAAATTCTTAAGATCTCTTCAATCACATCAACCTCACGGGTCACCTCTACTTTATTGGTTGGAATAGCAACGGTCATTGCTTCTTCCGTGCTCTCAACGATTTCGATATTCATCGCTGATAAAATTTCTTTTATTTCTGTGGTAGGAATATCTACCCCAATTAGGCGACGAACATTGCGAAAGCTAACCTTCACCTTTGTCGGCTCTACCGTCTTTGGATAAAGATCTATTAATTCAGAAGCAACGGTTCCGCCAGCCAATTCATTGATCAATAACACCGCTCTTTTAAGTGCATAATCCGTTATGTTAGGATCGCTCCCTTTTTCAAAACAAACTGCCGCATCGGTTCGCAAAAGATGTCGTGTACTTGTACGACGTGTTCTACGAGCTTCAAAATGTGCCGATTCT
Source organism: uncultured Saprospiraceae bacterium (assembly GCA_937927835.1). Taxonomy (GTDB): domain Bacteria; phylum Bacteroidota; class Bacteroidia; order Chitinophagales; family Saprospiraceae; genus JALZUU01. The sequence continues at coordinate 7,040 of CALGJS010000274.1, forward strand.
AAAAAGATGGTTTTGGTCGTATCTGTTACACCAGATTTTAGTCCACCAAAAACACCGGCCATACACATCGGATTATTTTGACCATCACAGATAATCAAATCTTCATCACTCAACTTTCGATCAACTTCATCCAATGATGCGAAATTAGTTCCGGCAGGTAGCGTTTGAACAAT
>CALGJS010000275.1 GCA_937927835.1 uncultured Saprospiraceae bacterium
ATTGATTTTATTTCCATTAATTTTACTCATGGTTCTTGTTTTTATTTTTTTGTTTTGTAGTAATTACAAATTTATAAACTCAAGAACCTCTTTTCACCTTTTTTAAGGTTTTTTTATTTCAACTAGCTTTGTAACATCCTCTTTGAAAAATTAGACTAGAACTCAACAATTCATATTCAGGATCTTCGAGGATATTCAAAATCGTAGAATTCAAAAAGCCTTCAATCAGTTGAAAAGAAGAATCAGAATCAACATAAGTCGCCGGATAGTTAGAAGAATTCATTTGATATACCATCACAGGATGTTCGGCACTCTGAGGTTGACCTAACCAAGAATGGACTAAAATTGGAGTTTCACCTAAATAGAGCGTATCAACCGTTTGCTCGGTTAGACTATAGATTTCTGCAGTTAGTTGAATTTCTTTTCCTCCTATTTTCCCCCAACTATTTTGGCTAAAAAGGAAACCTGGAAGAATCAATAGAAGGAAGAAGATAGTTGATTTGTTCATTTTATTTTTTTGATCGATCGGAATTGGAATTAGAATTGGAATTGGAATTGGAATTGGAATTGGAATTAGAATTGGAATTGGAATTTGAATTGGAATTAGAATTTGCACTTGCACTTGCACAAAGATATTTCCCCAACGCTAATATGGATTTTCCACCGTCATAAAACCTTTGATCATCATAAAAAATCCTACCGCAACCAATCCATAAAATACACGGCCTCCGCTCCCACTATCCATACTCGCTAAAGAAATTCCTATCCCCACAACCATCAGGAGAATTCCGCCAACGATATTTAGCATTCTCGAACCGCCGCTATTTTGTTGTTTTACTTCTTGATGGACGGAAATCTGATGATCGATATTTTCTTTAGCATAAAAATCTTGTCTGACGGATTTATAAATCTCAGAATGAGAAGCTCCTTCATTAAGCATCTTTTTGACTTTATCTCGTTCTCCGTTAATGATTGCTTGAATTTCTTGTTCCGCCATTTTTTTCAATGTGGCTGGATCTATGTCTGCAAATTCTGGTGCATTGACGAGCGTTTCGCCGGCCAGCATTTTTTGGCGAATGATGGGTTTTACTTTTTCTCCAATAATCTTTCTAGCACTGGAAATGACGTTGTCGATATCCGTTTCGTAGAGGCCTTTTTCTTTTAATCCTCCCCTTACTGTCTCAATAGAGACTTTGTTAATTAAGTCTTCGGCTGCTTTTTCTGCATGCCTGATTTTCTCAGCGTACTTCATGTTGTTTTTATTTGATTAAAGAATATGTTTAATTTTCTTTCTCAGTCTTTATCCCACCATCTGTACTTCTCATTACAGAAATCTACCGAGTAATTATTTATAAAAGTATCTTGTTTAGGTAACACCTCATAATAAACACAATTAGATTCCCACCTATTCGGATTTTCCCAATCGATGGAGAAGTTGATAAAACTAATTTTTTCCAACTCCTCTTTTGTTTGATTTTCAAGAATCGTGTCTAATTCTATTTCTAGATTATTTTTCTTTCTGGGAGTAGAGGTGCATCCTAAAATTAGTAAAAAAATAAACAAGTTTTTAATTTTCATTTAGATTAGTTTTTAAAAAGAAAACTCGAATACAAAATATCCTTTTCAATTCGTCCTCCCCAAGATCTCCGCATTACGACCAAACAAATTTTTCCAATCCATATTCGTCGTTGGATGCATAAAGTTTTTATAAGCTAAATACATTTGTCTAGCGGCCTCTGCCAATCGCACCTTCCCTACTCCTGTTCCTAAACCTGGGCAGACCACCTTTTCAATTCTTATCTTAGGATTATTTTTATTAAAATTCGCAACAGCTCTAAGCATGGCAAACATGGCATTATAAACATTATCTGTTTTAGCAATATCCATAGGAACTCTCATGGTCGGTGTATGTGCTAAAAATGGATATTCCTCATTATCTGTATAAACAATAATGGAGGTTCCGACAGGTTGTTCGCCATAATATTCTTTCTGTATAACTTTTTGAACATTATATTGAGCCTTCATTCCGAGAAAATTTCGAATGGGAAGATCTACTCCACCATCCATTAATCCGAATGAATTAGCAGGACTTACTAGACAATCAAATTCTTTTATTTCTTGAAATTTTCCGTGATGAATTTTCACATCCGCAATATTCCAAAACAGGTTTTGCCAATGTTCACATAATTCAGCTTGGACATCTACCAACGTAATTTTAAATTTCTTAGGAGATATAGACATAATCTTATTTTAACCTTAGAACAAAAATCCTAAAGAATAAATCCCAATCGCTTAAATAAAATAAAAGGCCTTCCCATCCCCTTAGCGGTTCGTTCGCTTCTCGCACTGTCGTGCTCGACTCTTCGAGATCGCTCACTCATTCATCACGTATCGCATCCACCGGATTCGACAACGCTGCCTTCATAGACTGGGCACTGATGGTAAAAAATGCAATCACCATCACTGCTAATCCACTTACCAACGTTACCCACCACGGAAAGGAAATTTGAAAAGCAAAATCTGCTAACCAATTTTTCAAAACATACCAAGTCAAAGGTGTTGCAATCAAAATCGCTAAGGCAATTAGGATTAAGAAATCCTTAGAGATCAATTTTAAAATTTGAGGGACAGACGCTCCCAATACCTTGCGAATTCCAATTTCTTTAAAGCGTTGTTGCGTCAATAAAGCGGCTAACCCAAACAGACCGAAACAAGCAATAAAGATGGCTAAAAAAGCGGCATAGCCGATCATGGACGCGAGTCGTTTTTCCACTAAATACGTACTATTAATGGTCTCATCTAAAAAGGCATATTGAAATACTTTTTCAGGGAAAGCTGCTTTCCATTTTTCTTCAACAAAAGAAAGGGTTTCTTGCATATTCGCATTATTGACCCGTAAAGCAAAATGTCCAAAACTTCCCGGTCGGACATCCATCACCAATGGATCAATATTTTCATGTAAACTCTGGAAATGAAAATCTTTGATCACGCCCAAAACCATCCCTTCTTTTCCTTCCATATTGATCCGCTCTCCCACTGCCGCTTCCGCATCGTCCCAACCAAAATGTCCTACTGCTTTTTCATTGAGCATAAAACCGGTTAGATGATCCGTTCCATGCGAAACGTCAAAATCTCTTCCGGCTACCACTTCTAATTCTAGTGCTTCCGCAAAATCATAATCAATCGACAACACCGCTGCAATCATTCGCTCTTCCGGAGGATGCTTGTCATTAGAAAAATGCCGAGAAACATAGCCATCTCCTGGCAACTTAGAACATTGCGTTACGGCATTGATATTTGGATTGGTCAATAAAGATTCATCAAAACTATTCATCCGTTGACGCATGCCTGGATCTCCGGGACGCAGTACGGAATTAAGATTATTGGCACTATTGAGTGGTAAACTTAAAACGAGTTCTTCGTTAAAACCAAGGGGTTGATTTTGTAAATGTTGTAATTGTAAATACACCGTCCATGCTCCAGCGATAAAACCAATGGCTGCCAAAAACTGTAAAGTAATTAATCCTTTTCGCAACCATTCATTCCATGATATATTGCTCGAAGAACTTGTTCCTTTTAAAACAGTACTCGGTTGAAATCGACTGACAAAAAAGGCAGGATAAGATCCAGCTAATAAACCAGTCAATAAAAATATTCCTAAAAAGATAGATAAGATAGCTGGTTGCCAAATCGTGGCCGTTGGAATTTCAACACCCGTCAAATTATTCATAGCTGGTAAACTGAACATCGTAATTAGAAGGGCAACGACAAAAGCAAAAAAGCTCAACAAAAGTGATTCTCCTAAAAACTGTCCAATCAAACTAGAGGTTCGAGCACCCAATACTTTTCGTACACCGACTTCCTTTGCGCGAGTCATAGAACTAGCGGTAGAAAGATTTACAAAATTGATACAAGCAATCAATAAGGTTAATATTCCAACACAGAAAAATAAATAAAGGTAAGATCGATTGCCAGCAGGTTTTGGTCCGCCTCCATCTTCTAATAAATGGATGGCTTGAATCGGAATTAATCCAAACGCTTGGCTGTCCTTCATTTTTTCTGGAAGCTTTTCGGCTACAAAAGTTTTGAAGCGTTCATCCACCTTTGCTGGATCTTGATTCGGTTTTAATTTTACATAAGTATAAGAATGAGTCGCCCCCCAATTATTGGCTAAAAAATGAGTTAGTCTTTCTCGTGCATGTGGTGGTTCTGCTTTTATTACGGTCTGATAAGGAATCAACATATCGAAGGCCAAGTGTGCATTATCCGGCCATTCTTTCACCACGCCAGAAACGCGGTAACCTCCTTCGCTGGCTAACTTCAACGGCTTTCCAATTACATTGGTGCTACCAAATATTTTTAAGGCGAGCGCATCACTGATGACAACTGCATCCGGTTGGTGTAAAGCTCGTTGAGGGTTTCCGTGTAGAAAATCAAAAGTAAAAACATTCAACGCTGTAGAGTCTACAAAGAAGACATTTTCGATTTCAAATTGGGCTTGCGTTAATTCATCTTCTACACTTAGTTCTCTTCCATAAAATCGACTCGCCGCTTCCATCTCTGGAAAGTAATCTGTTAACAATGGTCCTACGGGTGATGGTGCACGTGGTAATTTCATCACTGTCCCTCGATCCATCTGATATTCTAATCGGTATAATTGATTTCCATTTTTATGAAAATTATCATAATTGAATT
>CALGJS010000276.1 GCA_937927835.1 uncultured Saprospiraceae bacterium
TAATCTTGGAAGCCTGCAAACAAAATTACATTCGGATATTTCTGCGGTTTAATATTTTGATAAGGAGAATAACCTAAAATATAATCGTAGACTTCTTTCTCGTTTGGATTTCCCCATTCTTTATATTCATCTACGGTCAAGGGAAGCGAATCGTCCATCATCGTGTTGATGACGTCTAAGTAAGCATGATTTAAAATGACTGTTTTAAATAATTCCGGTGCCTCATTCATGGCTTGTGCGACGATTAATCCACCAGCACTATTTCCATAACCAATTAAATTGTTAGGATTGGTGATTCCTTTTTTAATTAAGAATTTAGCGCAGGCTAGATAATCTGAAATAGAATTTTTCTTCTTAAATGTTCTTCCATTTTTATACCAAGCAGGCCCCATAATTCCACCACCTCGGACATTTGCGTAAGCAATCGTATATCCTTCTTGGAGAAAAAGGGCGTCTTGCGCATCGAACAAAGGCGTATAGTTTGCGCCATAAGCACCATAGACTTTTAGGATAACGCTTTTTTGTTTACTATTAGAATTTCTACTTTTTAACAGCGTCATAGGAATTTTTGTTCCATCTTGTGCTTTTGCCCAAACGCGTTTTGTAGTCGTGTATTGGTATAAGTTAGCATCTTTTACTTTGATATTAGAAAGCGTTGTTAGTTTTTTGGTATTAAAATTATAACTATATCGAATCATTGGTTGACTTGGTCCATCAAACGAAAATTCTACCTGATTTAAATTTGGTTGCTTTGAATAAAAAGTATACCAACCAATGCCTAAATCAAGACCCATCTTTTGCAATTTTTTATCTTTAATATTTAAATACTTCAATTTCGGAATAGAACCTTCAAAAGATAAAACCACGAGCTTATTTCCAATCGGAATAAAATCTTCGAAGTATTCATCTGATGCTGAACGTACAAATCCAGAGACTTTATCAGGGGATTCAAAATCAGAAAATCCAATAGTCGAAAAACCGTTCTCGTCATTCCGCAAAGCGTAGATTCCGTCAGCAGTTTTTATCTTGTAGTTTACTCCTGGTTTACGAGGAAGGATCATTTTAAGAACTGGAAGCCCATTAGAGGAATTGATTTGGTAGATTTCGTTTTCTATTTTCGATTGGATGGTACAAAAAAGAAGGGAGTCTTCTTTGAGGACTTCAATATCAAAGGTTTGATCTTTCTCCGAGTACAATAAGGATGCTTTACCCGTGTTGGCATTCCGATGCCAAAGTTCTCCAGCTCTACCAATGGCGTTGGTTTTAGCATAAACAAAAGTTGAATCTGAAAACCATTCCTCAGAATAAACATTAGAAATATTATTAGATTCCTTGCTCGTTCCATCTTTTAAAATGCTGATAAAACCACCCATAGAGCCTATCTTATTATATTTTAACAATAAGGTGTTTTTAGACTTATTGTGAATCAATCGCTCGATAAAACGTTCTGGATAATTATCCGAATATTCTGAAATATTTAATACAGGTATTTTTTCAATAGAATCTTTTTGAAAATAAAAAATTAAATTATTGAGACTATCTTCTCCTGAAAAATAGGTTCCAATTTTAGGCTTAACAATTTTATTACTATCACTCGGATAAAAACTATTTAGTTCGTTGAATAATTTTCTTTGATAAGCTTTATCTTCGATCAGTTCGTTTTTGGCATATTTATTTTCTGCAGCTAAATAAACTTTTAGTTTTTGAGCATGCTTAGGCGAAGCCATCCAATGTAAACTATCGGCAATTTTTTCATTGTGATAATTAAAACTAAAATACTCCTTTGAAGGAACTGGAGCTGGGATATCTCGTTTTTCTTCTTTAATAAAAAGATCAAATTGGCTTGAAAGCGGTTTGGTTTTTTCAAGGTCCGTAACTAACTTTTTGGAAAGGTTTAGATCTGTCGGGAGATCGAGGGTATTCCAATAACTAGGATTGTAATTTTTTTGGTAATGTCTAATGGATGATAGACGCGTAGATTTAAAGATGATAGAGTCAGGGAAAGGAACCACCTTTTCAGCTTGAAGATCTAGGACATGAATTGACCGATTGACCTTATGAATGATACTTGACCCATTATCATCTACTGCAACAGGTTTAGTTTCCGAAAAATTGATCTGATCGATCGCATAAAAATCAGCCTGTTTTTTATAATTTACTTCTACTTGATAATCAAGTGGCATACTTCTCGCAAAGAAGCCATAGTCTCTTTCTACCGCTAATTTATACTTAAATCGGACCAAAGCATAGCTATCTTTAGTAAAGTACATTCTACCGATATAGATGGCTCTTTTATTTTTTCTACTTTGATCTATCCGAAATTTTCGACTAGTAGATTTAGGATAAAAAGAAATAACATAACAAGCTTCTCCATTGATCATTTCTGTCTGCTCATGTTTAAAATTATATTTCCTTAAAAGTCTAGGATTTAAAAAATCGTATTGATATTTTATTTTGTCAAAACCAAACAAAAGAAGCGGATCGTCCGCCAACGTATTTTCTATCCCATACGAACTCCAATCTTCCGAATGTCTAGAAGCGACAATGGTTTGTTGATCTTGTTTGGTATTAAAATCTTTTAGCAGTGGCCAGAAAAATTTACTCCCTTCAAAATCAAAAGCATAGGAATCATCGTAATACCAATCTTGCCAAATTTTTCTATCTAATTTTTTCTTTGGATAACTGGTATAGTAGGTTTTGGTGATGGCCTCATTGAGTTGGATAAACTTACCATTTTCTTGAATGGTTTCTCGATACAGCGATTTTAGAATTACATCTTGATTAGCATAATTTTCCTTCGTATTTTTCAATGCCTTACGGATGATTTTTTTAGGCTTAGGAGGCGCTACATATTTGACGATGATTTCTTCTAATATATTTTGAGCAGGTACAAGCGGAATTACCAATGATTTATTTTGATGCTTATCAATAAAAATCCGTTTGGTCTGATAACCGATATAGGAAATAACGGCAGTGTCTTGATCATTCAATTTGGAAAGGAGGATCGTGGCATGACCATTTGTATTTGTTGATGCACCAATTCCGGAATTATTAAAATAGATATTTGCATAAGGAAGCGGTGCATCATTAGTGGCGTC
>CALGJS010000277.1 GCA_937927835.1 uncultured Saprospiraceae bacterium
CAATCTATCTGCGCAACTAGAACTCTCTGCTAATTTCCAAGAAAAACTCACTGCCACAGGACTCGATTTTCTAACACCAGTAGAACATCATTTCAAAATAGAAAAGGTTTATAAAAATGAATTACAATCGTATGATTTTGCGATTCGTCAAAAAAAAGATAAAGTAGAAATCAGATATTTAGTCATTCCCGACACTGGAATTATTGCAGGTGGTTACCCGCATCTCAATTTTTCTAATCGAACTATCACCCTAGCTTCTAATGACGATGACGAATCTACGTCTGCAATTTCTGTTTTACAAATAACTGAAAAAACGCTTAAGGAAAAATATCATGCGGACTGGGGAGCGATCTCTTTTTTTACACCAAAAAAAATATTCTCAAATAAGCGCTATTGCAAACTTGTAGCACTCTACCGAGAAGGACAAGGATATGTTTATACCTTCTTTCTTTACGATAACGTAAATGTAGACTTTAATGCAGGATATGACTTGTTGACGTGGTAGGGACAGGGACGTGTGCGCTTGGTGCGGCATGGGCGCTGCGGCATGGGCGTATTGCAATACGCCCTAACGCGCGCTCCTACCGCACCTCCCTTTCTGCCAACCATTGCACCATTAGTTTTCTCAGATCATTATCAAAAAAGTTCCAACTTCCTACATCCAAATGGGTACCTTCAGGAATGATTTCAATCGTTAAATTTTCAGATTGCCGTTCGGATATTTTTTTAATAAAAGCTTCCGCCGAGCGATAGGCAACCAATCCATCTTTGGTGCCGTGAACCATCAACACAGGAAGTGTTTCTTCGGGTTGTAGATAATTAATAGGACTGGCTTTCTTAAAATCTGGATTAGCGGAACTACCTGCGTAAAACCACCGTACTGGACTCGGATACATCAATGATAAATCTAGTGCTGCCCCAAATAGTATGATTCCTGAAAAAATCATAGGATCGACATTTTGGGCTTCCAATCGTACACGGTCATAGGCTAATAAGGCCGCTAAATTTCCTCCAGCCGAGGTACCTCCCAAAATAATTTTATGATGTCCTATTTCCAACGCTTTCATCTCTTCTAGAATTGCCAAAAAACCAGCATCTAAATCTTCTCTTATTTCAGGAAAACCATAAAAAGGAACACGCCGATAAGAAGGCATAAAAACATGATAGCCTCGCTTGGTAAAAAAAGCTGCGTTGATTTTAAACATCTCCGGACTTCCCAAGCTCCAACCGCCACCATGAAAAAAAATGACTACTTGTTTTTTTTCAACTACATTTTCTGAAGGTGGAAAATGCAAAAAATACTGTTTGGTATCTGTACCATAAGAATTTCGATAATAGTCAATTGGTCCAGGGCGATTTTTAAATAAACGATAATGAAAAAGGGGCAGATGCATCAATTCATGCAAAAGGGTACCACGGATCATCAGCCCAACAAAGACTGTCAACATAAAAATCATCAAAGAAAGATAGAATAACAATTGATGTAGTATTTTATTGTTTTACGTTTCGCAAGCCCTCTAGTGTCGAAAATAATTCTCCATTGGAAATCATACAACCAGCTTCGAGCATCGCAAATAATTCTTTTTCTCGATTGCCTTTGTATCCTTTTTCTGCTTGGTATAATTTCAATTGTGCTCCTTCTTTTTTAAATTGAGCCATCATTTCCGATGGTGGTTGATCTTTCGTAAAATCAATATGCTTAGCGCCTTCTACACTTAAGCCAATCAACTCGATCTTCTCCTTTCCACAACGAAAAACCTTTACATCATTCGTCACTTTCATCTCTAAAAACTCTACGCCTAGTAGTATTTTTTCAAATACTAGATCGCTAAATTCTTCTATCAAACTGTTGACGCGCTTAGGCTGGGTAGTTTTCATTTTCTCCCAATCTGGCCCAGGAATACTATTTGTAGCAAGAAATCGGATAAATTCAGTCTCCATTTCAACTAATTCCTCTTTATCTAGTAGACGGTATTTCATATTGAGTTCCTTTTTTCGTAAAATTGCAAAGCTAACCAAATCCGACGCTCAATGGCAATATTTTTCATTACAAATTCTAGGTAAAACGAATGAGAGTATTCTTTACGATATTTATCACCTTAACGTTATTCTTGGCCTGCCGTCCAAATGCGAGCACTCCCTCCACAAAACCAGCCAGCTTTGTCAAAATAACTGGAGCAACCATGGGAACGACCTACAACTTGACCGTAGCCTCCGAAGATCCAGCATCTCTAAAAAAAGAAGTTGATCAATTATTAATAGAAATCAACGCAGAAGTCAACACGTATTTAGATACTAGTTTTATCACAAAATTTAACCGCTCCGAAAAAGGAATGACCCTCGCTGGAAAATTTGTTGGAGCCGATATGCCGAATCGACATTTTTTAATGAACTATTATCGAGCTAGAATGATCTACGATCAGACCAAGGGAAGTTTTGATCCTACGGTATTACCATTGGTCAGCTACTGGGGATTTGCCAGAGAGAAAAGAGAAGTGACCAAACGCGATCAACAAAAAATAGATTCCCTACGTCAATATATTGGAATGGATAAAGTTAGTTTAGACGAATCCACTCGATTTTTATCCAAAACGGCTCCCGGTGTTTCTCTCGACTTTTCTGCCATTGCTAAAGGGTATGGTGTAGATGCCATCTGCGAATTATTTGACCGAAACAATATGCATAATTATTATGTAGAAATTGGCGGAGAAGTTCGGACCAAAGGAGAAAGCCCTCGCAACCAACCTTGGATCATTGGAATTGCAACTCCTCAAACAGATGCTGCACTCACCGACCTTAAAGCTCAAGTCAAATTATCTAATATGGCGCTGGCCTCTTCTGGAAATTATCGCAATTACTACGAAGTAGATGGACAAAAATACGGACATACCATTGATCCTAAAACTGGACTACCAAAAATGACAGACATTCTTAGCGCTTCCATTTTTGCAGAAGATTGTATGACCGCAGATGCTTACGCAACCGCTTGTATGGTTATGGGTGTAGACGCAGCTTATGAATTGATCCGTAAAACTTCCGGTGTAGAAGGTTACTTTATTTTTGGTGAAAAAGATGGAACGATGGGCGTGAAATATACCGATGGTACAACGGCATTTTTACTAGCCGAAATAAAATAATTATAACATAAAAAAAAGAATACTCAATCATGGAATAACCACGTAAAGACAATTCACGTAAAGGCAATTCACGTAAAGACAATTCATGAATTGTCTCTACACAACCCAGCACCTAAACAACACAACATTTAAACTACAAGACAACATGAAACTCAACCTCACTAGACCGATTTGTTTTTTCGATATAGAGTCTACCGGACTCAGTGTCGTTTCTGATCGAATCGTTCAGCTTGCGATCATCAAACATTTCCCCGATAACCGAGCACCAGAAGAACTCAATCAGTTAATTAATCCAGGTATTCCAATCTCTCAAGAAGCAATGGAGGTCCATGGTATTACCCCAAAGATGTTATCTAATAAACCAACCTTCCAACAAGT
>CALGJS010000278.1 GCA_937927835.1 uncultured Saprospiraceae bacterium
TGTTTTGAGATTTCTTCTAAAATTTCTTGATCCTCTTGCGTAAGGGTTTTGTTTCTGCGCTTCAAAACGATCTGTGCTACCTCGATGACCTTGGGCATTTTATAACTGGTAAATCCAGAAGCACCACCCCAAGAAAACGATGGGATAAAATTTCTAGGGAATCCACTCCCAAAAATGTTTGATGCGACTCCTACAACGGTTCCTGTATTAAACATGGTATTGATGCCACATTTTGCATGATCTCCCATGATTAAACCACAGAATTGTAATCCAGTTTTTCCAAACCTTTGCGTTGGATAGTCCCACAATTTAACTTCAGAGTAATTATTTTTCATGTTAGAAGCATTCGTATCTGCTCCTAAATTGCACCATTCGCCAATCACACTATTTCCTAAGAAACCATCGTGTCCTTTATTAGAGTAGCCAGTAAAAACAACATTATTGACTTCACCTCCTACTTTACAGTAAGGACCAAGGGTGGTGGCACCGTAAATTTTAGCACCCATCTTTAATATACTCTTTTCGTTCATGGCCAAAGGACCACGAATAATACAGCCTTCCATTATTTCGGCGTTTTTGCCAATATAAATAGGACCTTTGCTGGCATTTAGGATCGCGTGTTCTACCGTCGCACCTTCTTCTAGAAAAATATTTTCAGGAGCTGTGACTCGGTTGGTATCAGAAAGTGGTTGAGATGTTCGATTCTTTGTCAGTAATTCAAAATCTAGTTTAATTGCTTGATCGTTTTTACTGAAAATATCCCATAGATTATTAATCTTTAACAATGGTGTATCGCCAATATCAAAGCCTTGGAGTTCTTCGATTTCTTGATCTTGAATCAAATGATTAAATTGAGATTCATTAAGTCGAGCAGCGATTAGTTCATCGTTGTGAAGTAACGCTTCGTTGGGTTCCAACTGTTCGATTAATTTACAGATACCAGGTAATGGCAGTAGTGATCCGTTGATGACAATATTGTCGGATTCGATGGTCATCGGATATTTTTGGGAGAGGTGCTCCTGAGTGATAAAGGAAACTTTGGTGTTGGCCCATTTTTCCCATTTCTCCTTGATGGTCAAAATACCCACTCGGAGTTTTCCAACGGGACGGGTATAAGTCAAAGGTAATAGGTTATCCCAAACTTCATTGTCAAATAAAATGACGTTTTTCATAGTCTCAATTAATTATTAGGCTGAGTTTTTCTACTAGTATATATCCTCTGTTTTTTTATTGGCTAAAACTAAGGTTCACTAGTTTAGGTGTAATAGAGTGTATTTAATTCTTCGTCCTTATAAACAGCTTCGTATGAATTATTTTAGAACAAAGTCCAATGCTAAGGTACTATGTTTTCAGGATTTTATTAGCATAATAGCCTATAAAACGCTGGACGGTCTATAAATAAAAGAGATAGCAATAGTAGATATACAAAAGCCCGAAACGTCATGGACATTTCGGGCCTATTGTTACTTTTAAAAAAGTAATATTTTTTATTCAGCGTCGTTTCCTTCTTGCTCATCCATTTTAGTCTTGGAAAAACGAGAATTAGCAAAACGTTTCTTAAATTTATCAATACGTCCAGCTGTATCTACATACTTCATCTTACCAGTGAAAAACGGGTGTGAAGTATTAGAAATTTCCACTTTAATTAATGGGTACTCATTACCGTCTTCCCAAGCCATGGTTTCCTTAGAAGGAGCACAAGACTTAGTTAAGAATGCTTCCTCATTGGATACATCTTTGAAAATTACGGTTCTATACGCTGTTGGATGGATATCTTTCTTCATTATTGAAATATTTTTATTTTCGGATTGCAAAGATAAGACAAATCTGACAATATTAAAAGGGAGAAATGCCTTTATTTTCCTATTTTTAAGGATGAAACTGCCAGAATATTCCCTCTTTACGATTCTATTGAGTGCTTTACTCGTTTTTTTTGGTTCTTTGAGCCTTCAAAGTCAGGTGCCCTTTGAGTGCAATGGTAACTTCTTTTTATCATTAACAAGTGGTGGTCAAAGCCAATTTTATACCCTAGAAATCAACCCAGCTACGGGTGGAGTTACTTTCAATCCATTGGGTACTACCTCTGGTTTTCGAATCAATGGAGTGGGATATCGATCAACGGATAACCTGATTTATGGCGTAAGCCCTGTTAATGCTCAATTTTTGTATCAGATTGATGCGACGGGACAAGTCTTTGATTTAGGACTTCTCAATGGATTAAGTACGCCCCCTTATTATGCCGGAGATATTACGCCTAATGGAAACTTTTTAGTTTTATTAGGAAATGGTGGAACGGTTGTTTCGACCGTTAATTTAGGTTCTGGAAATTTCGAGACAACCAACACCTCGCTCTCTACTACGAGCGGTCGCAATGTTTTTTGTACCGATATAGCATTTGATCCTTTAACTGGAGGAATTTATAGTTTTGATGGCGTTCAGCAACGACTGGTGAAAATAGATTTATCTGATAATACCATTGATGATGAAACTTATCCGACGACGAATGCTGCTGATGGGATTGGTGCGCTTTTTTTTGATAGCTTTGGTAGTTTGTGGGGATATGGAAATAGTCCAGGAGAAAATGATGCTCGAAATTTATACCAAATAAATATTGAAACAGGATCGGTGGTTGTCCGTCAAACTGGTCCTCCTTCACCAGGAAAAGATGGTTGTAGTTGTCCTTATAATATTCAAATGCAAAAAACGGTTACTCCGACGTTAGCTGTTTCTTGCTCTGAAGTAAGTTATCAATTTTTGATCGCTAACCTTAGTGGAAATGCGCAGACAGGAATTGATTTTCTCGATGAACTTCCAACCGGAATGACCATTACTGAAATTACCCAAAATCCTTATATAGGAAATGTCGTGAGCGGCGTAGGAACAAATGAATTGGGTATCGAAGATATGGTGATAACGCCAGGGATTGATAGTATTGTTATTAAAGTTTTTTTAGAAAATGATTTAGATGGTATCTATAAAAATCAAGCAAGATTATCTGGTCTTCCAGAACGATTTGGTGAAGAAAATTTTTCAGATGATCCATTAACCTTGATTCGACCAGATTCTACTGCATTGATAGTTGAACCACTTTCTATAAGTTTTAATAGTACAGAGTTGCAGCTCTGTTCTGGAGATACACTGTTCTTAGCGCCGATCAGCAATGGCGCAAATTTTAATTGGAACACTGGTGAGACAACATCAGAAATTAGTATAACAGAAGCAGGAAATTATTCAGTCACTGTTACGAACGATTGTGAAATGTCAGTGGATGCGATCAATATTACCCAAGAACCTCAAGCTTTAAATATCGGAGAGGATGAAACCATCGCATTGGGCGAAGCGCTAACTTTACGCCCTCAATATTTCGGTTTTAATAATCCAGTTTTTTCTTGGTCTGCGGATCCACCTTCGGTAGATTTATGTCCAGACTGTCCACGTCCCGTAGTACAACCGCTTTTCACCACGACTTATAAATTAGAGATGAAGGATTCATTGGCTACTTGTAGTATCCAAGATTCGATAGTTGTTAACGTGACCAAGGATCGACAAGTTTTTGTGCCAAACGCTTTTAGTCCAAATAGTGATGGATTGAATGATCTTTTTACACTTTATTCTAAAGGACCCGTAATCATCAAACGACTAGAAATTTTTAACCGTTGGGGCGATTTGGTTTTTTTTATAGAGGGAATTGATACCAATGATGAGACATTGGGATGGAATGGATTTTTTAAAAATGAAAGGATGAATCCTGGCGTCTATGTCTGGCAGGCTGAGCTAGAATTTTTAGATGGAGTAGTGGAAAGAAAATTTGGAGATGTATTGTTGATTAGGTGATTAATGTAAATATTATTTAGGATTGGTACCGAGTTAGCATTGCGTAATACGATACTGATTAACCAATCAACTAATTAACATCTATTCATAAAGTAGGTAATGTATTTTATAAAATCTGAGTTAACTATTTAGACATAGTTATATGAACACGTTATACTACTCTTCACAATGCTTCACCAACGCATCCAATAAAACCTTCCATCTTGCCTTAATCTCCTTTAACCGTTTTTGGCTAATCGTACCCATGATGGTATCTTGCAAATGTAGGGTCGTCGTTCCCTTTTTTTCTTCCAGTGTAAATTTTAAATATGAAATGGCAGGCCCACCAAAATCCGGGCTTAAGTCTCCGCGCAACACTAAATGATTTGGACTATGCAACGCAATAATGGTTGCCCAGACAAATCCTTCATTCTTACCAGCGTCTTCGTACAGT
>CALGJS010000279.1 GCA_937927835.1 uncultured Saprospiraceae bacterium
AATTAACTGTTACAAACAGAATGAGTAGAAGAAAAGATCCGAAAGTTAGTAAATCGCTATCGACCCAGTTTGCTGCCTTAAAAAATCTGCCACCGTTTTTCCGATTGATTTGGGAGACGAGCAAGTTCCTTTTTGTTTTCAATATTGTTTTGCGAATTATTAAGGCAGCCATTCCTTTGGCTGTTTTATATGTGGGAAAAGAAATTATCGATGAAGTGATTCGATTGATTGAGGTGACAGATGGTGCCAAAGATTATTTGTGGACTATGGTTGCGATAGAATTGGGATTAGCGGTTGCTTCAGAATTGCTCAATCGAGCGATTATGTTATTAGATAGTTTGTTGGGAGATTTATTTGCCAATCGAAGTTCGGTGATGTTGATTCGACATGCGGCCCGACTAGATTTATATCAATTCGAAGATCCAGAATTTTATGATAAATTAGAAATGGCTCGTCGTCAAACGGTAGGTCGTACCATGTTGATGTCGCAAGTATTGGCGCAGTTGCAGGATATGATCACTTTGTTGTTTTTGGGAGCAGGACTACTGACTTTTAGTCCATGGTTATTGTTGATATTATTTTTGGCGGTGATTCCTTCCTTTTTGGGAGAGACCCATTTTAATCAACATACTTATTCTTTGACAAGATCTTGGACACCCGAACGAAGGGAGTTGGATTATATTCGATTTATAGGTGCGAGCGATGAAACGGCTAAAGAAGTAAAGATTTTTAATCTATCTGATTTTTTGGCAACGCGTTTTAAAGAATTATCGGATCGGTATTATGAAGCTAATAAAAAAATCTCTGTTAAGCGTGCTTGGTGGGGGAGTTTGTTGTCGGCGATTGGAAGTCTTGCGTATTACGGAGCGTATGTTTTTATCATTCTACAAACTACAGCAGGATTAATTACCGTAGGAAGTCTGACTTTTTTAGCAGGTTCCTTTCGACAGATGCGAGGCATGCTGCAAGGGATCATGAATCGGTTTTCAAAGATTGCGGAAGGATCTTTATACCTACAAGATTTATTTGATTTTCTAGCTTTAGAACCGACGATTCAGGATAAGGAAAAAGCGATAGAAATTCCTAGTCCCATTCAGGAAGGTTTTACTTTTGAGAATGTAAGTTTTAAATATATCAATAGTGAAAAATATGCCATTCGGAATTTATCTTTTCATTTGAAAAAAGGAGAAAAGCTTGCTTTGGTTGGAGAGAATGGTGCAGGAAAAACAACGTTAGTCAAACTACTAGCTCGTCTTTATGAACCAAGTGAAGGACGAATTTTATTAGATGGAAAAGATTTACGAGAATATCAGTTGCTAGATTTGCGAAAAAATATTGGAATTATTTTTCAAGATTATATTCGTTTTCAAATGAAGGCGTCAGATAATATCGCGGTTGGAAATATTGAGTTGAATAAAGATCTGCCGGTGATTACAAAAGCGGCAGAGAAGAGTTTGGCCGACACTGTGATTAATGATTTGCCTGGACAATACGAACAGGTTTTGGGTAAGCGATTTAATAATGGGGTAGAGCTTTCAGGTGGTCAATGGCAAAAGGTCGCGCTCGCACGGGCCTATATGCGGGAAGCACAATTATTGATTTTAGATGAGCCAACTTCGGCGTTGGATGCTCGAGCAGAACACGAGGTGTTTTTACGTTTTGCAGAATTAATTGAAGGGAAATCTGCGGTATTGATTTCACATCGTTTCTCGACGGTAAGAATGGCAGATCGAATTTTATTTTTAGAAAACGGTCAGTTACTAGAACTAGGAAGCCACGAAGAATTGATGGTGAAAGACGGAAAGTATGCGGAGCTGTTTAATTTGCAGGCGGCGGGATATGTGTAGATTTTGTATTTGGATAAAAGTAAGACTAATTATTATTACTCGCTTAATCTTTGTATTTTTAGCAGATTAAGCGAGTAATAATTGAATTATGGAAAATGTTTTAATTGGTAGGAAGCAAGAAATTGAAGTCTTAAAAGAAGCCTACGATTCGAAAGAGTCAGAAATGGTAGCTGTTTTTGGTCGACGAAGAGTAGGTAAAACCTTTTTAGTACGGTCGGTTTTTGGCAAAGATATAGACCTAGAATTTACAGGAGTGCAAAATGCACCTATTGCAGAGCAACTAAAAACCTTCGCATTTAATCTACAAAAATACGCCGGAGGTACTAAGGTAACCGAACCTCAAAACTGGTTGGATGCTTTTCTCACCCTCATTACTATTCTTGAAAAAAAGAAGACCTCTCAGAAACGAGTTATTTTCTTTGATGAATTACCTTGGATCGCGACCCATAGATCCGGTTTTTTAAGAGCCTTTGGTTATTTTTGGAATAACTGGGCTTCTAAAAATAATATTCTTTTGATTATTTGTGGTTCAGCAGCTTCGTGGATGATTCAAAAAGTTGTCAAAGATAAAGGTGGTTTACATAATAGGATTACTAAACGAATTTATCTGACACCATTTACTTTGAAAGAAACAGAAATTTATTTTAAAAGTCGAAAGGTTCACCTAAATCGTTATCAAATTATACTTATCTATATGGTGATGGGAGGTATTCCTCATTACCTAAAAGAAGTGAAAAGAGGAAAGTCTGCTATTCAGAATATTGAAAATATTTGCTTTCTGGAAGGTGGATTATTAAACGATGAGTTTGAAAATTTATATCCGGCCTTATTTAAAAATTCAGAAAATCATATTCGGGTTATTCGAGCACTGGCTTCTAAATGGAAAGGACTAACGAGAGCGGAAATTATTAAGTTAACCAAAATGACAAATGGAGGAGGATTAACTAAAGTCTTAAATGAGTTGGATCATTCGGGTTTTATTTCTACTTATTATCCGTTTGGTAAACTAAAAAAAGATATGCTCTATCGCTTAACAGATGAGTACTCTTTATTTTATATCAATTTTATAGCAAAGCAAAAACAAAGCATCAAAGGACTTTGGCAAGTGTTAAGTCAAACACAAAAATTCAAAAGCTGGAGTGGTTATGCCTATGAAAGTATTTGCCTTAAACATATTTCACAGATTAAAAAGGCTTTAGAAATTGGAGGCGTTTACACAGAACCATCTAGTTTTGTTTTTCAAGGAGATGATACCTACATGGGCACTCAAATTGATTTGTTATTGGATAGAAATGACCAAATTATCAATCTATGTGAAATCAAATTTTATAACGAAAAATTTATTGTTTCTAAAGCCTATCTCGAAAGATTAAGAACTAAAAGAGCTGTTTTTAAAGCCGTTAGTAAAACAAAAAAACAGATCTTTCTTACCTTGATAACAAGTTTTGGGATAAAGGAAAATCAGCATAGTCTAGAAATTGATAACAGTCTGACGATGGAGGTATTGTTTGATTAGGATTGAAAAATATCTTAACTGGTTATTGGCTTTTATAATTTGTTTAGCTCTTTAAAAGCCACTGATTTTCGTTCCGAAAGATCAACGATTTGATGATTGGTCAATGTTATTTTTAGTATTCCTTTTACAGTTGGTTTTATTTGTTTAATAAAATTAAAGTTAATTATTTCCGAGCGGTTGCAACGAAAAAAATAATCAGGTAAGATTTCTTCTAAGTGGTTTAAAGACCGTTTTATCAAAGGAGTTTTATCTTTGAAGTAAATCTGTGCGTAATTTCCTATCGACTTGATATAAAAAATTTCACTGACTTTTATAAAGTAGCAATTGTTTCCGTCTTTTATAAAAAATTGTTCCTGTGCTCCGTTCTTTTCTTGTTGCTGGTAGTTTATTTGAGTGATTACCTTTTGGATACAATTTTCAAACCGTTTGGGGTGAACTGGTTTTACTAGGTAATCAAGCGCACTTACGTCAAATGCTTTAATCGCATATCTATCAAAAGCAGTAACAAAGATTACAATGGGTGAATAGTCTAGTCCTTCCAATAATTCAAAGCCTGTTTTTTCTGGCATTTGAATATCCAGAAAAAGTAAATCTGGTTGCTTCAATTTAATTAGTTTTTTTGCTGTAAAAGCATTCTCTGCTTCCGCAACAATTTGAATTTGTTCCCACCTAGACGTCAAGTTTTTTAAATCTTCTCTGGCCAGTCGTTCATCGTCGATGATCATTGTTTTTATATAATTCACAGCACTATTTCTTTAGAGATTTTTTGAGGAATTTTAAATTCAGCAATTACCTTTCCTTCTTTTTCGTAAATCGAAAAGGTGAAATTTTGGGGATATAAAATAGCCAGTCGTTCTCTTAGATTTTTAATTCCAATTCCCGTTTTGCCCTTATTTTTTAGCTTACCATCATTAACTACGGTAGTGATAATATGGCCTTTTTCTTTCCGGCAATTAATGATAATTTTACCACCAGGTAGAGAATCAATCAGTCCATGTTTAATGGCGTTTTCGACTAATGTCTGAATACTGAGGGGTGGTAACGGGCAATGATTGATATCTTCCCCTACGTTAATTTCGTATTGTAATCTTTCCTCAAATCGTATCTTTTCCATTTCAAGATAATCTCGGCATTGATCGATTTCTTCTTTGAGTGGAATCGTTAGTTTGGAGGAATTATTAAGAGAATTTCTGAGAATATCGGCCAATGTAACAATCGCAGTTTTTGCTTTTTCGGGGTCTTCACTGATCAGTGCCTTTACACTATTCAGAGAGTTAAACATAAAATGAGGATTTACCTGTTC
>CALGJS010000280.1 GCA_937927835.1 uncultured Saprospiraceae bacterium
TTTCGTTTTGCTTTGTGTGGGCGCTTGTCCGGATTGTATTTTTTGAATTTTGAAAATAATACTTGCCCAGCATTGATCTTGATATTATAATTGAAATTATTATCAAAACGATGCTCTCCGCTCAGTGTCAGATTTAAGGCATTAGATTGCATAAACATCGCTGGAATGTATAACCTGCTTTTTCTAATCTCAAATAGGTTATGTAATCGGGTAAACTTGATATGCTTTAAATCTTTCAATTTTACGTAAGTGGCAAAATCATAAAACATTTCAAAATTATATAACTCTCCATTTTCAATATCTACATCTCCATAGACCCGCAAGTCATCATATAAAAATGTTCCATCTGGTGCCCACTTAGCACTAAAGGCCATCTTAGCATTCATGTCTCCTCGGACATGACGATACTGTAAAACCTCCTGACCAAAATTTTCCGCTTGTCGAAAAAATTCTTGAACGTCCACTTGCTCACAAATAAATTTTCCTTCCAAATAAGGTCGATCTTTAAAGAACATTTTTCCATCTAAAACAAAACGACCATCCATCGCATTGGTGCTTCCTTTGATACTCATTTCATTGTTCTCAAATTCAATGACTCCTTTAAATTTTTCTCCCTTGATATAATTATGGTTAAAGCTTTTAACCTCCGCATTAAAAGATCCTTTCAATAATTTGGTAAATCTTTCTAACCGTAAATTCTCTTCTACATGAATGGAATCTATGACACTACGAGAAACAACCGATCCTTCAATATCCGTTTTGGTCATTCTGATCAACCGATCTAAGTCCAGTGCATCTGCCTTAAGATTGCTTTGGAAAATTAACTCTGCATTTTCTGTGTTTTTTAAATCAGCAAACAATACCGGAAGAAAATTGACAAACTTACCGTCCAATTCGAATTTACTTCCTGCACCTTCTACTTCTACATCTTTTAGGATCATACTATTGTCAATCAATTTAACAATCCCTTTGTCTACAATTATTTTTTCTTTGTTGATTTTTAATTCTGCATCGTCAAACTCAAGTACGCCGGATGTTTTGACTCGACCAATTCTACTAGGACTCAGCATGTCATTATACTTTCCTTTGAGTCTAAAGTTTTTTATTTCAATCTCTCCATCTCCACTCTTGATCGCAGGATGATCCAATAATCCGTGTACAGAAGCAAGTGGTAAAACACCGTCCACCGTAAAGTCAACATATGGATCGTCAAGATTGGAAACCTTTAATTTTGATTGGATAAGTTCGCGATTGAAATAACCTTTAAAATCCGCAATCTCAATAATGGATTTGGCTTTTTTACTATTATCAAAGGCGGCTGTAAAATTGACATCTTTTAAGGAATGGGCAAGTTTTGGACCGCTGATACGTCCGTCCGTCAACTTGAAATCTACCTTCATATCCGGTGTTCGCTTCTGATCGAGTACACCGTCGATTTTGGCAGTAACTACAAATTTTCCAGAACTCTTAAACCCTTTTAGATAATCTTGATATCCTTCTGGTAATAACCCGATCATCGTTTTTAAACTACTTTCTTTCGATACTAGATTTAAATCAAAATGAGTTCCTTGTTTTTTATTAGTAATGGTTCCATCAACACTAAACCGATTTTGCTCAATGCCTACATCTACATTTTCTAATTCATAGACACCGGTAGCTAGATTTACTTTTATCTGTGCATCATAGTCTAGATTTTTTCCTGCTAGATAGCGGCCTTCCGGCAATTCAATAAATTCCGATTCTAGATTGGCAAAACTAACCAACGAAAATTCTTCACTGGAAAATTCTCCAGAAGCGAGCGCGTCTTTTATCAACATCTTTACTTCCTGCTTCGCACGGTCATCTATATAAATTAATTCTACATCTCGTAATTCCGCTTCGTTGAGTGAAATAGATAATTCAGATCCACTGTCTTTTCCCTCCGCTGTTTCTGCTCCTTTCTTTAAAATATCATAATTGACTCTTCCTTTTTTATCAATATGAACAAACAAGGCTCCGTCTTCAATGACCATTGAGTGGACCTTAATATTAGAACCAAATAGGCTAAATAATCCAAATCTGAAAGATAGATTAGCGGCCTCCATGAGTGTTCCTTTGCGATTATCGTCAAGAGTTACGGTATGTAAATTGGCGGAAGCATTTGGAAATCCGGAGAGTAAGGAAAGTTCAAAATCACCTACGGCTAGCTCTGCATCTAGTTGTCGGTTGATCTCTGTGATTAGTTTACGGCCGATTTGTTGCTCAAAAAAACCAGCAATAATAGCAGCAGTACCAATTAGCACAAGGAGTGCTAGAATTAGAAAAAGGGTGAATTTTTTTACAAAACGCTTCATGGATTCAATAAATAAAACGGATGGTGAAGCCGTTATGGGTGAATTGTGGTTGTTGAAACAGGACTCATTTCTATTTAAAATGAGCAGTCTTTTGCAGGGGAGATTATCCAATTCCAAAGATAAGCCTTTAGAACGTAGGTATGGGAGAAAATATTTTGATAATTTTAACAAAAAGACTTGCATTACTATCATATTGAAACTATATTTGCATCCGCTTTAAGAGCTTGTTTAGACAAGCTCTTAGGGGGCGATTAGCTCAGTTGGTTCAGAGCACCTCGTTTACACCGAGGGGGTCGGGAGTTCGAATCTCTCATCGCCCACAAAAAAAATTAGTCTTTACGTCATCGTACGTAAAGACTTTTTTTTTACCTTACCCTTCGTATTTATTTCTCCTCCTTTATTTATTTGAATTATCCCTTCATGATCAAATACTTATCCGATTTACTGAAAAAAGAATATCACCTTTTTGGTACGCTTACACCGTTGGTCGGAGAGCTAGACCTCAATTTTCGTCTACACAGCACCGATGGGACAGATTATATTTTGAAAATTGCCCATTTTGGCGAAAGCCTCGAACACCTCGAAATGCAACATGCGATGATGGCGCATTTGTCAGATAGGATAGGAATCTATCAAATACCAAAGGTAGTACCGACATTAGATTTTGAGTATATTTTAAAAATAACCGACGATCAAAATAGAGAACGTTTGCTTCGACTCCTTACTTGGGTGCCAGGGAATTTACTAGCGCATACGAATCCTCATTCTCCAAATTTACTCGAAAAAACAGGTAGACTCTGTGGAAGGGTCACTAAGGCATTAGAAGATTTTGAGCATCCCAGTGCACAGCGTAGCCTTCGTTGGGATCTAGCACAGGCAGATTGGTTATTGGAACATAGAAAAGAATTAAATCACCCTGAATTGGTCCAACCTTTTTTGGAGGGTTTTATTAAAAGCGTCAAACCACAGTTAACTACTTTGCCTCGACAGGTAATCCATAATGATGCGAATGATTATAATGTCCTAGTTGATTCGAACCAACAAAACGCTTTGGGATTGATTGATTTTGGCGATGCCGTCCATACGATACGAATTGCAGAGCTGGCAATTTTAATTGCTTACGCGATCATGTACAAGCCAGATGTACTAGCCGCCGCAGTGCAGGTGACCAATGGATTCAATCAAACCTGTCCATTGTTACGGGAAGAATTAGAAATACTCTATCTCCTCGTTGGATTGCGATTGACGACAACTGTGACCGCAGCTGCGCTCAACCGAAAAGAATTCCCTGATCATGCTTATCATTTTATCAGCGAAGCACCTGCATGGGAAGCACTAGAAAAATGGGCCGCTCTATCTGAAAATTTGGTTCATTATGCATTGCGAGGTGCCGCTGGTTTATCGCCTGCTCCTCAACGCAAACAGTTTGATACTTGGTTAAGTAAAAATAAAAACCAATTGGCTTCGATGCTGGAGGTAGATTTTTCGGAAACTCCTTTTCTAAAATTAGATTTACAAGTAGATAGTTTAGCATTAGGGAATAACCATGATTTTGAAACCATCGAAAAATTTGGAGAAACGATTGATCGAATGCTGGAAGAAGCGGGCGTGATATATGGACTGGGTGGCTATGGTGAAATACGTCCTTTTTATTCTACCGATGCTTATCAAGTGATGGGAAATGATGGGCCACACTGGCGAACCGTACATTTGGGAGTGGACGTTTGGGCACCAGCAGAAACAGCCGTCTATGCGCCTTTGGATGGTATTGTTTTTAGTATGAAAAACAATGCAGGCGAAAGAGATTATGGACCCACAATTATTTTAGAACACAAGGTCAATGATGATCTTAGTTTTTATACGTTGTATGGACATCTGAGTTGGTCCGCTACCAAACACCTAAAGACAGGAGATCCAATTAAAAAGGGAAGTTTGCTTACGCGAATTGGACCACCGCCTGAGAATGGTAATTGGCCACCACATTTGCATTTTCAAATTTTGCTAGATCCATTAGATGGCGATGGTGATTTCCCAGGAGTTGCTTTTCCAACCGAACAAGCGCTTTGGAAAAACATCTGTCCTGATCCTAATATTTTTATTACCACAGAAGATATTTTACCAAGAGGATTTCCAAAAAAAGAAAAACTTCTTGCTTCGCGTAAGAATAATTTAGGGGCAAACTTAAGTCTCTCTTATGCGGAACCTATAGCAATGGTTCGTGGCTATAAGCAACATCTTTATGATCAATCCGGTCGACGATATTTGGATACTTGTAATAACGTTCCGCATGTTGGGCATCAACATCCTCGCATCGTTCGAGCGGCACAAAAACAGATGGCGTTATTAAATACCAACACCCGTTATTTATATCCTCAGCTAACAGAATATGCGGAAGCATTGGCTGCTAAATTTCCAGATCCATTGGAGGTCTGTTTTTTAGTGAACTCTGGCAGTGAAGCAAATGAATTGGCTTTACGAATGGCGCGAACCTATACTGGTCAACGAGATATGCTCGCGGTAGAAGTGGGATATCACGGAAACACAAATGCAGTGATCGATGTGAGTGCTTATAAATTTAATGGAAAGGGGGGAGCAGGTGCTCCAAATACCACGCATCTTTTGCCATTACCAGATACCTATCGAGGTCGACATCGGAATCTAGAAACGGCTGGAAGTGATTACGCAGCATATGCTCAGAAAGTTATTGATGATTTAGCGAGGACTGGAAAAGCACCGGCAGGATTTATTTGTGAAAGTATTTTGAGTTGTGGTGGCCAAATCGTTTTACCAAAAAATTATTTGAAAAATGTATTTAAAACGGTACGGGAGGCCGGAGGACTTTCTATCATGGATGAAGTACAGGTAGGATTCGGTAGAGTAGGAACTCATTTTTGGGGATTTGAATTGCAAGAGGTCGTACCAGATATTGTCACGTTGGGTAAACCGATTGGGAATGGTCATCCACTTGGTGCAGTAGTGACTACCCGTAAAATTGCCGATGCCTTTGCCAATGGAATGGAATACTTTAATACGTTTGGTGGTAACGCAGTTTCTTGTGTTATTGGTCGAGAAGTATTGTCGGTAGTAGAAGACGAAGCTTTATTAAAAAATGCAGCATTGGTAGGTCATTATTTATTAGAAAAATTGAGAATATTACAAGATAAATTTCCAGTGATCGGTGATGTACGAGGACATGGATTATTTTTAGGTTTTGAATTAGTTAAAGATCGTGAAAAAAAGATCCCTGCTCCTGAGCAAGCTACCTATTTGGCGAATCGAATGCGGCAACGTGCTATTTTGATGAGTACCGATGGTCCGGACCATAATGTGATAAAAATTAAACCACCGATGTGTTTTACATTGGAGGACGCAGACTTTTTATTGAGTCAATTAGAATTCGTTTTATCCGAAAATCAAATGCAGGTTTAGAGAACTTTCCCAAACTCTTTTTCATTATTGGTGTTTATGTAAATGTTATCACACTAATGGGTATTTGCGCGTTTGCAGCTACTCTCCGGCGGTACTGCCGGAGCTGGGAGGCAAGAAATGGTAGAAATATCCAGTAGTGTGATAACAGCAATTAAATCAATGTTCTACTTCATTTTAAAAAAGAAAATTATGTTTGGATTATTCAAAAAAGACCCTGTTAAGGTATTAGAAAAAGAATACGATGCTATTTTGTTAAAAGCAAGAGATACACAACGAGCGGGAGATATCAAAGGATATGCAAAATTAATGGCGGAATCAGAAGAAATTATGGATCGAATCGAATCTTTGCGTAAGAAATCCTAAATAATGTCTATCTTGTAAAAGAACTTCAAAGACGCTGTGTTGTAGGCGAATATGGAGTCAATATTCAATTTAAAGCCAATAGTAGCTTATAAAAATGTTATTCGTATTTCGCGTTGATCTCAATCGCGATTGAAGAAGGCAAATAGCCAATGGCTAAAAGCAAATAGCAAAAAATACAATACGGAAGAATGCTACATTTCGAAACTCATACTCATGCCGACGGTGCTCCGTGGGTAGTTTTTGTCCACGGTGCAGGTGGTGCCATCGGTACGTGGCGATATCAAGTGGAAGCATTTAAGCCTTATTTCAATTTGCTTTTACTGGATTTGCGGGATCATGGATTGTCAAAAAATATGACACCTAGCTTTGATTCTTATAATTTTAAAATTGTCTGTAAAGATATTTTAGAAGTGGTGGATCATCTTGGGATTGAAAAAGCGAGTTTTGTTTCTCTTTCCTTAGGTAGTGTGATCTTACAACGTATTGCCGTCAATAGACCTCAACTTGTAGATAAAATTGTCATGGCTGGAGGAATCTTTCGAGCTACGCTCAAAATGCGATTCTTTGTACATGGTGGAAAATTCTTCGACCATGTCCTTCCTTACGAATGGATTTACCGGATTTTCTCTTGGGTGGTTCTACCAAAAAAGAATCATCAATTCTCTCGCGAAATGTATCGGAAACAAGCCAAAAAATTAACCAACAAAGAGTATATGAAATGGGTGGGATTGTACGGCGAATTCTTTAAAATTCTTGATGAATGTTTTAACGCCCCGATGCTCAACAAAAGCCTCGTCGTTATGGGCGCACAGGACCACGTCTTCTTAAAAGCCGCTCAACGCTTTGCTGAAAAACAAAAAGAAGCCAAACTGGTGATCTTCGAAAAATGCGGACATATCTGTAATATCGAAAGATGGAAAGATTTTAACCGAGTGGCCGTACAGTTTCTACGAGAAGCGACCGCCAATGATCTGGAAAGTCAGCCGCTAAAAATGGGGATGAGCTAGTACCGAAAGTATTAAGTTTTTGTATAATCAATAAGGCGAATTTTTTCAAGCGCAAGCGCAACTTCAAAATCAAAATCAAACACATCTATCGTGTTTTCTTGACGAGTTGCCTTACCTGTTATTTTGAAGGTAGTCTTGTGTGACAGAATTATTTCCCTTTAAAAAGCATTCTTTCTCATTTAGTAGCTTTTGCTTTTGCGCTTGAAGTTGAAAAACAAGAATCTGGAGCAGCTAGTATTTAAAATACATAAGAATTTAGTGTCTGCTGTACTAGTCTTACTTATCCTTTACACATCGACAACTAACTGCCCGATCTTTATCTGTATCCTTAAGAATAATTAAGTCATATCCTTTTCCTTGTCTTCTAACTTTGACCGTTGCCCAACCATCATCTGTTGTAGTGGCCGTTAGATAATGTCCTTCTTTTCCCATATTAAAATAAAATCTTCCTTGATGTGAACGAAATCCACCAAACTGTAGCTGTGCATAATTTTCAGAAATATGGTAGGTTAATTCTCCTTCCTTGCTGCGTTTTATTGTTGGTTTCATACCTGAAATCAAATATTCCCAATCTGCTAAGATTGGAACTTTCCACCCTTTAGGACAAACATTCTCTTTGGGATTGCCTTCCGCATCAATCACTGCATCATAATTATATAGTTTTCCAAAATGCTTACAATATCGATCTAAATTTTCATAACAATAAGAGGTCTCATTCTGAAACTGCAAATTATTAGTCATGACCTGTAGGTCTCCGATGGAAACGGCAACATAGCGAATGCCATCTCGGCTATCCTGAAATTTAGTGGTAGGTAAAGTGCCGGTGAATCCGCATAGGAAGATCATCCCTAGCAGACCAATGATGAATGGTCTCATAGTGTAACTTTGGTTAAATGCAGTAATTTCGTCCGGGGGGAGTAAATTGTAAGTTTAAAAGGGGAGGTTTTATTTTAAGAGAGTAGGAGGGGAATTATAAATATATTTAAATCCTATCTTTAAGTCAATGGCTATGAGAAAAATACCGTATTCAGGGTAGAGAGGGAAAACGATTAGTTTCGTATAATTACAAAAATGAAGGCAAGACATCAGAAATTATTAAATTTGTAAAATGGAAATACAAATTTTAGGTCAAGGATATGAAAAGGATTCAGAGAATTCAGTAGGAAATCATCTCATGGAATTACTTTCTGATAAAGAATTTCAGTCTTTTACAGCTATATCTGCGTTTATTAGTCAAGCTGGAGTAACAGGATTATCATCGTATATAGAAAAAGGAAAGGAACATCTTGAAACTATTACATTTATAACAGGAGTTGATCAAAAAGGAACATCTAAAGAGGCATTAGAGGCCTTAATTAAATTGGATGTGAATGCTTATGTTTTTTATCAGCCTTCAATCACGATATTTCATCCAAAAATTTATTTATTCGAAGGTGCCCAAAAATCTGTATTAATAATTGGCTCTTCAAACTTAACTGCTCAAGGTTTATTTAGTAACATTGAAACATCCTTACTTTTAAGAATTAACAACGAAGATGATAATGAGATAATTACCCAACTCAAAAAGTATTACAAAGGTTTATTTGATTTCACAGAGCCGAATTTAAAGAAGTTGAATAAAAAATTAATCAGAGCACTAGTAAAAGCTGATGTTGTTCCAACAGAAGAAGAAAGAAAAGCAATTCAAGATAAAGCAAAGAAAGTAGGTAATAAAGAAACTAAAAAACTTATTTACAAAATTTTTCCAAAGAGAGAAATTGCAAAAATACCTTCATCTTTTAGAAAGCGTAAAAAATCTTCAAAACAGAAAGAAACTAAAAAACAAAAAGTAACAGCTAAAGGTAATCAAGTAACTTTTGATGAAAATTTTTTATTGTGGGAAAGCGGTAAACTTACGAAAAGAGATTTAAATATTTCAACAAGAAAAGGTACAAATCGAACAGGTTCTATGTTGTTCAAAAAAGGGAAGAACAAGGATATTGATCAAAGACATTTTTTTCGGGATGAAATCTTCAGTTCATTGAATTGGCAAAATGACTCGAGAAAAAAACTTTCACATTTAGAAAGAACAACAACAAAATTTAGTGTAATAGTAGAAGGCAAAGAAAAAGGTATTTTTGAATTGAAACTTACTCATAATTCAAAAACAGATACAACAACTTATAAACAGAAAAATTCAATGACTTCAATCAGTTGGGGGGAGGCAAAAGAATTTATAGCAAAAAAAGATTTAATTGGTAAAACAGTTAAGCTTTATCAGCAATCTGGAACTGATGACCAATTTGTTTTAGTTTTCGATTAATAAAAATCGAAAAAACATCTTAATATTAAAAAAATAACCCAGAATGTTTTATATTTGGACAAAATTAGTCCAAAAAAGTATGTTTTCTAAATCATTTGGTGAAATAATAAAATCTTTTCGAGAAGAAAAGAATTTGCCACTTCGCATTGTTGCGAAGGAAGTAGGTATTGATACTTCTACTTTAGGTAAAATAGAAAAGAATGAAAGAAATCCTTCCGAAGGCTTAATTCGAAAATTTTCCATTTATTTTAAAATTGATGAAAAGAACTTAATTATTGCTTCCAAGAGCGACAATGTCGCTTATAAACTAATGGAAGATGATAATGCAATTGAAATATTAAAAGCAGCAGAAGAAAAGGTAAAATACATTACAAAAAACAAAAACAAAAAATCATGAAATTAATGTCGGAAGCTTCTGCAGAAAAATTACGGGGAGGATTTTACACTCCTGAAAATATTGCTTCGTTTATTCTTAAATGGGGAATTAATGGTAAGAGTAATTACAATATTCTCGAACCAAGTTGTGGTGATGGCGTATTTTTAGAAGAAATAAAAAGAAATAAATTTAAATATAAATCAATAACAGCAATTGAATTAGATGAAATTGAAGCAGGAAAAGCTAAAAATATAGAGTTAAGAAATTGTAAAATAATTAATAAAGATTTTCATAGTTATTGTAATGGGACTTCCGAAAAATATGACTTAATTGTTGGTAACCCTCCATACATTCGGTATCAATTTTTTGATAAATATCAACAACTCGAAGCAGCTAATATCTTTATCAAGGCTGGATTAAAATACTCAAAACTTACAAATGCATGGGTATCTTTTGTAGTTGGAAGTTCATTATTATTGAAAGAATCGGGTAAGATAGGATTTGTTTTACCTGCTGAAATCTTGCAGGTATCATACGCACAGCAGTTAAGAAAATTTATTGCATCCTTCTACAATAAGATTAATATCATATCTTTCAAGAAACTAGTCTTTCCAAATATACAGCAAGAGGTTGTTTTATTACTTTGTGAAAAAAATAATTCTGGAAAGCATAATATTGAACATATTGAATTAAATGATGCGAGTGAATTAGAAAATTTGGATATAGTAAAATTAAAAAGTCCTAAGAAAAAAATAGACTTTAATTCAAATAAATGGACTTTCTATTTTCTTGATCAAGAAGAGATTGATTTCCTGGAAAGAATTGCTGAAAGAAGAAAAATACCTTCAATTAAAAAATATGCTAAAGTAGAAGTTGGTATAACAACTGGTTCTAATTCATTTTTTACTGTTCCTCTAACTACAGTAGAAGAATACAATCTTTCAAAGTATGCAAAGCCAATGGTTGGAAGAAGTGTACAGGTGAAAAGTGTTATTTTTAATGAAGAAGATTGGAACAAGAATAAATACTCAAAAGCAAGATCTCATCTTTTGGTTTTTCCTCAAAAAGATAAAAGTGGTCAAAAGAATGGTGCGGTAAAATACATTGAGGAAGGCGAGAAGCTTAAAATTCATAAAGGCTATAAAACTTCAATTCGTGATTTTTGGTATGTAGTTCCATCTTTAAAAATTTCTGATGCTCTCTTCATTAGAAGAAATAATTTGTATCCACGATTAATTATCAACGAAGCCAATGCATATACTACTGATACAATGCACAGAGTATTTCTTTATCCAACTACAGATATTCAAGCATTTACAGCAAGTTATTATAACTCCTTATCCTTAGCATTTACAGAAGTATGTGGAAGAAGTCATGGAGGAGGTGTTTTAGAGTTAATGCCTAAAGAAGCTGGAAGTGTTCTTTTACCTTATCATATAAAAAATAAAGAGTTGCTCTTTAAAATTGATGAAATGATTCGGTCAAATACAGATATTGAAGAAGTTCTAGCATTGACGAATAAAGTAATATTAAAAGAACACTTTAAGTTGACGAATAAAGAGATAAGTATTGCTCATAATATCTGGAAAAAACTGTCTTCACGAAGATTAAATAGAGGGAAGTAAAGTCTTTGTGGAATGATGTGATTTGTTGATTTATTAGAAGAGCTTGAGCGACAGCTGGTGTGCGAGAGAGATTAACCATTATCCTGATTCCAATCACCTTCTCGTGCCTTGCGTTGTCGCTCAAGTTCTTCTTGAATTTTTCGCTGTTGTTCTAGCCTTTGTTCGTGTGCACGTTCTGCTCTCGTTTTTTCAAAAATATCTCTAGGAAGAAAATAAGGACGACTGGCCAG
>CALGJS010000281.1 GCA_937927835.1 uncultured Saprospiraceae bacterium
CCGGCATCAAATCTTGGTAAGATCCATAGATCAACGTTGGATGCGACTTTCTAAATTTGAGCATTTTTTGATAAAAATAAAAGATAGAATTAGGATCATCTAAGGCAGCAGCTACATTAATTTCTGGATAATTAGGATTGACTTTAATCCATGGTTCACCGTCGGTAAAACCTGCTTCGGATGTATTATTCCAATGCATGGGCGTACGAACATTATCACGGCCATTGATATGAACTGCTTTCAAAAACGCATTCATATCTGCTCCTTCCGCTTTGGCTTGTTTATGAAAATTATGAATTTCTACATCGCGATAATCTTCTATTTTATCAAAGGCGACGTTGGTCATTCCGATTTCTGTTCCTTGGTATAAACAAGGGGTGCCACGCATGGACAATAAAAGCATGGCAAAAAGTTTGGCAGAAGCTTCCCGGTAAATTCCGTCATTGCCCCAGCGCGAAACAATCCGCGGAAAATCGTGGTTATCTAAAAAAATATTGATCCAACCTTCTGCTCCAATCGCCTTATCCCAATTGGTAAATACTTTTTTAAAGTCAACAAAATTTTTCTCAACCACATCAAAACGTCCACCCGGTCCATGATCCATAAACATATGTCCAAAATGGAAAACCATGTTTAATTCTTTCCGGTCTTTGCCGACATAATCCAATACCACCTGCTCGTCAATTCCAGGTCCTTCCCCAACCGTCATCACATCATATTTGCTCATGACCTCGCGGTGCATCTCTTGTAGAAATTCGTGCATCCGTGGGCCGTTGGCATAAACATCATTAATAATCACATTAAAGTCTTCGGACTTTGCATCTGCCAGTGGAAACCGTTTAGAGATCACAGAAATCACATCCATTCTAAAACCATCAACGCCTTTGTCTAACCAAAACCGCATCAACTTATAAATTTCTTCTCGCACTTTTGGGTTTTCCCAATTAAGGTCTGGTTGTTTTTTGGTAAATAAATGGAGATAATATTCCTCCGTCTTTTCATCATACTCCCAAGTACTACCTGCAAAAAATGATCGCCAGTTGGTTGGTGGTTTTCCGTTTTCGGCTGGAAGCCAATGGTAATAATCGCGATAAGGATTGTCTTTAGATTTTCGAGACTCTTCAAACCATTGATGTTCATCACTGGTATGATTGACCACCAAATCCATCAATAATTTCATACCGCGTGCGTGCACACCGACTAATAATTCATCGAAGTCGGCCATTGTCCCAAACTCATCCATGATGTTATAATAGTCACTGATATCATAACCATTGTCATCATTCGGAGATTGATAAATCGGACTTAACCAAAGAATGTCTACCCCTAATTTTTTTAGGTAATCCAATTTTTCTAAGATACCGCGCAAGTCACCAATTCCATCCCCATTACTATCCTTAAAACTTCGCGGGTAAATCTGATAAATAACCTGTTCTTTCCACCAGTTCTTATTCATGTGTAGGTATTATTTGATTAGAAAAAATATGGGTAAGGATTTTTAAAAAAAACGCACAGGTAAGAAACCTAAAAATTAATGTCGTAAATATTGAGCAAACAACATTTCCACCGCAGCAGTTTCCGGAGACCCATCGTTCGATTGTCCTGGCCAGATTTCACCAGTATTGGTAAAGGCAGTAGCATGTCCATGCTTTCGAATGAGTGCAAGGGTTTCTGATTTTACTTGATCTGCGGTTACGACAAAATCGTAATTTCTTAAGCCAATGGCCAATAACCAATTTAATAGTGGTTGGATAGGTCCTGCTGATTGAGGTTGATTAGAATGTACCCAAGCGGCACAAAAATAAGCAGGCATTCCATCGTTTTCGAGATAACGAGGGTGCAGCAAATGTTGCAACATACGCTCCGCTTTATCCTGGGTAGGAATTTTCGCATATAGTGGTAACAAACCTGTTATATGAAAAAATTGCTGTGGCGACTCTGTCAACCAGCTATCTCGTTGGTAGTTGCCTGTATTTTCGTTCCAATATTTTTCGTTAAAACAATAGATCATCAGCTCGTTGCCTTCGATCAATGGTGCGATATTTAGTTTATGAATCCCACCCGCTTTGATCAACTCAGCAGTTGCTCGAATGAAAAGAATATTGGTCAATAAATCAGAAAAACCATTTTCTTGTATTGGGATCTTCAACAAAGGATCTTCCTTGGCCAAAAGAGGAGGCCAGGCTTTTGTTTGTAACAATCCATCGTCGGAGGTATACTGGTCAAAAATAAAATTGTATTGTGCCAGACAAAGGGATAGTGTTTCCACTTTATTCTCTAAGGATAGATTTATTTTAGGATTGGTAGTTAGAATTCGACAAAAATTGATGATGCTAAAAAAGAGAGCAACCAAGGATTCGTCGTTCGCTGGTGTAGTACCAGCTGACTTAAGCGTTTCTTGCAAAGAAATTAACACCTCTTCTGAGTCATCATTCACCAAAGCTACCGCTGCGAGCACCTGTTGTAAAGGCGTTGCGCTATCAGAGGAAAGTACGGTTTCCAGATCCGTATAAATGGTAGTAGTCAGTGATTGCAAGTCTGCTATTTATTGATGCTCTACAAAGAGGTTTTTTAAAAGAAATCCAAAGGTAATTAAATATTTGGAGCTAAAAAACGTTATTTCATTGGTTATGTCTAGTAATTTTAAACCTTTGCGTAGTTTTACCAGTCTAAACTAAGGAATACCTCTTACCATTTTACTCACATTATTTTTATTTACAAATCCAATAGACTTTATTCTAAATATTTGACAACTTAAAATATTATTTATGAGACACCTTTTCATTTTGACAATTCTTCTAGTTAGTGGCCTAAGTTTGTCCGCACAAACAGCTACTAAATCCACAAAAGCCATGATGGCAACCAACAAAATCAATTGGCTAACCCTTGAAGAAGCACAAGAGCTAAATAAAACCAATCCAAAAAAGATAATGGTGGATTTATACACGGAATGGTGTGGACCTTGTAAGATGATGATGCGAGAAACTTTTACCGACCCAGGCCTTATTCGCTATATCAATAAATACTTTTACGCCGTTAAATTTAATGCAGAAAGCCAAGCGCCTGTTAACTTTAAAGGAAAAACGTACAGCAACCCAGAATTTAATCCGGCTAAATCACCTCGCCAACGTAATGCAGTACACCAATATACCAGAACAACCGGCATCAGAGGATATCCTACTTTGATTATCTACAACTCAGAAGTGGATATCATTGAGCGAATTGTAGGCTTCCAAAGAGCACCGCAAGTGATGAGACAATTGAAAAAATTAAAATAAAATAGAATAGAATATTTTATTCAAAAAAAGACCCCGATGCAAAAGCGTCGGGGTCTTTTTTTGTTAATTAATGGTGAGCGCTGGTTTACCCTACCCAAAAATATACGCCTGCAAATGCAATGGCAAAGACAACTACATAAAAAACAATCTCGATCAATAACGAACGTTGCGCAATCTTTTGCATATTGATTTCATCAATGGGCGCTTTTTGTCCGAAAAATCCTTTTCCAGTTAATCCGCTTTTTCCAAGACCAAAGTCGCTCTGCTTTCGCTGTAAGTTGCGGTTATTTTTATTCGATTTAATTGCTCCTAGTGAAAATCCCATGATATACTGATTTTGATGTAATATCAAGATAAGACTAATTAAAGACTAGATGCTATTCTCTTCGACGAAAAAAGGATTTTATTCGACTAACATAATGGTCAAAAGATAAGATTCCAACTTGTCTCTGATCTTTTAAAGATCACGCCGTTTCAATACCCAATTCGTCATTCCAATATTAAAAACTAGCCAACCGAAAGCAATAATGATGGCTTTGATAGGAATAACATCTGAGACTTCCATCAAACCATATCGCTTAAGCGGGAAAGGAACTAAATTTCGTAAAGATTGTACCGGTAAAAAATCAGCAATCTGACGGAACTCATCTGCCATTCGTGGAAAATCATATAAAAAGAACGCTAAAAAAGGCTCAAAAGCTACGGTATACATCAACAACCCAATAATGAGTAGAGCACCTTTTCGAGTAGCTACAATCAATAACATGGCAAAACACAAAAAGATAAATACGTCAAAGAAAAACGCCACCAAAAAATGCGTATTGACAAACATCGAAGTACGAGAATCTGGATGTCCGTAAATCATTCCCGTAATCATTCCACCGATAAAAACCAATAAAACAGCATAACCTGCAATCGCGCCGTTAAGTAATAATTTAGAGATTAACCAATCCTTTTTTTCAAAACCATCAATCACATTTTGTCGGATTATTCGAAAATTAATTTCATTATTAATCGACATGATAACGATAAAAGCAAGGATGATCTTAAAGAGAGAAGTAAGCCAAGCTAAATTCTGCCAGATATCTGGAAAATCATACATCGGTAACATCGTCGGATTAAAACCATTAAAATCCGCTCCCTGATTTTTTAGCCAAGTAAGAAACGCCATTCCTCCAAAACAAATGCTCAGGGAGAATACACTATACATCCCCATCAAGATCCAGAAAGGACGATAGTTTTTAAGTTTTAGCCATTCGATTTTAAGGAGTCTATTCATGTTCTGACAGTATATTTAAAAATTCTTTTTCCAGACTACCTTCTTTTTTGACCAGATGATTGACAGGAATATTTTGTTCTAACAAAAACTGTCCAATCTGCGTAGTAGTCACCTCGTTATTCGTTTTTAGAATACATTGATCATCCGTTGTCGTTAATTCCTGAATCCCATCAAATCGTGCTAGTGCATTTTTTAAAATAGCTAAATCTGGACTTCCGACTTCAATCGTTTTTTGATTTAAAAGGGCGTCTTCTACCTTACCTTGAAAGAGTTTTTCTCCTTTGCGAAGGACCATAAAATCCGAACAAACTTTTTGTACTTCATCTAGCAGATGACTCGCCAAAATAATCGTCTTACCCGTTTGAGCAATCTCGATAATTAGTTCTCGAATTTCAACAATCCCCTTCGGATCCAGGCCATTGGTCGGTTCATCAAAAATTAGTACTTCCGGATCAGACAACAAGGCTGCGCCAATGGCCAATCGCTGTTTCATCCCCAAAGAATACGTTTTAAACGGATCATCTCGACGCTCGTATAGACCAACCGTTTGGAGTGTTTTATCAATCGCTTGATAAGAACATTGTTTGATCTCCGCAATAATTTTTAGATTTTGTACGGCCGTTAGATAAGGCAAAAAACAAGGTATTTCTAGAATAGCACCGATCTGTCTTCGGCTTTCTGGTGTCGGTGATTTTCCGAACCATCGATAAATTCCTGAAGTGGGTTGGATGACGTTGAGTAGCATTCCCAAGGTAGTCGTTTTACCACTCCCGTTGGGACCTAGGAGTCCGAAGACCATTCCTTTTTGGATAGAAAAATCCAGTTCATTAAGCGCTGTCAAACGCTTATATTTTTTTGTTAGTTTTTCGGTGGCTAATATTTCCATGTATGGTTTGTTCTACTCCGTAATTTCTGTTTCCATTGCTTGCGCCGCCTCGATAGAGTCTTTTTTTAATTGCTCGGCTGCCTTTATTTCTTTTCTTCGATCATAATAACGCCTTTGTCGAATCGCTCGATCTGTATCTTGCCCCATCGCTTTTTTCAAAAAAGAAAGACCCGTTCCATTTGCTTCCATTTCCCGCAAATCAGTAGACAATTTCATCAATTTCACATAATTCACTTTTCCCAAAAGATGGATTACATAATTGACCGTACTATCATTATAAATCAAAACAGCTTCACTTCCATTCTCTCTACCCAATAATTTAAAGTCTGAATACTTGTCATCCATTTCTGCGTAAACCGAAAATCCTTCTCTAGTTTCCAATCCTTCTATGACCTCTTTTTGTTTAGCATCATCAAACCGATCCGGCCACATCGAAAGCACACTCAATCTACGTACCTCTTTAATCGCTTCATTCCAGTTAGGCATATTATCGACATTTACCATTCGCATCGTCGATGGATAGAAAAAATAACTGGTCTGAATGAAATCTGAACGACCATTTAATACGAGTTCAGTTGCCCTTAGTTCACGTAAAATCTCCGATTCGCCTTTACTGGCAGAATTACAACCTCCTACGATCAGCATGCCTAGAAGTAACAGCAACAAGTTTGGTAAGTTGCTTCTTACCGCTAGCTTCCTGCTTCCCTCAACCGCATCTGAAAACGCGATAGAGGGAAGCAAATAGCAAACAGCAAACAGCAAATGGCTTTTAATTTTTTTCATAAAAAATTCTTACTCAGCTACTTTTTCAAACTGCTCCATTCCTTTAATTTTCAATGCTTTGGAAATCTTACCGATGCTTGCCAAGTCAATTTCTCCATAGACACTCATGACCATAAAATTATCAGGTCCTCCCATAATCATCAACAATTCTTGAATCACTCCACCTGCATTTTCTCGAATCATAAAGGCAACGTTTTCACGACGATCTTCTACGGTCATTAACTCCTCAAAAGCTCCGTCATTTTCAATCGTTTCCAATGCATCGTAATAACGATTTAATAAATTTGCATTTTTATTATCATCGGTAAATAATGCTTTTACTCCTTTTAATTTAGCCATCGCTGCTAAAATTTCCTGCTCACTTTCATCATCCGTTTCAATTTCTGTAAAAAGCGAAAACATCTTGTTGGTTACACTTACTTTCGTAAAAGAAGTATCTCGCTG
This sequence comes from uncultured Saprospiraceae bacterium, assembly GCA_937927835.1. Classification (GTDB taxonomy): domain Bacteria; phylum Bacteroidota; class Bacteroidia; order Chitinophagales; family Saprospiraceae; genus JALZUU01. The sequence continues at coordinate 6,671 of CALGJS010000281.1, forward strand.
AAATTGAGAAAAGTGTTTAGAAACAGCATTTTTTTGTGCGTAAGTAGTAATGGATAATAATACCATAACTACTAGAATTGATAACTTTTTCATCTTTATTATTTTAATTATTTTTTTAGATATTATACTTCGAGTCACTTTTTAATTTTCTTTAATTCCGTATTTATTCAAGCAAACGCTCCTATCGTCGCTTTTTGCTTTCATAAATTCGGAAGGAAAATTAAACGTTCCTCTCAGTGTTAAGTAATTTAATTTCTGTCTTACGTAAAACGATTCAACGATTCAACAATTCAACAAGCAAAGCGTTTCAACAATCTCTACGGTCGATTATTTGCTTTTAGAATACGGTAATTTTTAAATCTTCCGTCAGGTGCAGTCAATCGCACTACAAAAGTTCCAGCTGGTAAATCAGATAGGTTAATCTGGTGTGGTAAACTTACGTTTTGTGCCGTTTGTAATCTTTCGCCTACTAGCGAATAAAATTCAACTTTATAATTTTCGTCGTTCGTTTTTTGAGTTTCTAATCGAATGTAAGAACTTGCTGGATTTGGAAAAATACGGATTCCTAAATCGTCGTCCCACGTCGCTTTTGGTGCTTTTCCAGTAGCGACAGATGGGCCAAAACTAAGTTCTTCGGTAGCAATATTTTGAAATTGCTTAAACCACTCTTTTCCATTTTTTCTTAATACCGTAGTAATCGTTGAAAAGGTTTTTAAATCAATCTTTCCATAAAGCGTTGCGATCATAAAATTTTGTTCAGCACCTACAATGATCGATAATTCTTTAACGACATCTTCTTCTTCACGGATTGTCATCAATACATTTTCTTGCTTCGTATTAATAGACATTAATTCTTCGTAAGATTCATCTCCCATCACCGTTCGAACTGCTTCCTTACCCAAAGCCTGAGCGGTTGGATCGTGCTCCAAAAAGATCGCTTTTACACCGTTCAATTCTTGAAAAGCTTGGATCAATCGTAGCTCTCCTGGATCTTCTGTTTTGATCGTAGCAAAACGTTCAAAGGTCGTACGATCTAAATTTATTTTTTCAATATTTTGATCTTTTTCATATTCCCCGAAATGCCGGGAAATCATATCCTCCTGAGCAATCACCGCCGTAAGGGAGAAAAAGAAAAGGAAGAATAGTTGTAACGCTTTCATATTTTTTTATTTAGATTTAAATGTAGATGTTCTTATCAATGTAAGATTATCTTTTTATGTTGTTTTTGCTTCTGGCTTCTGGCTTCT
>CALGJS010000282.1 GCA_937927835.1 uncultured Saprospiraceae bacterium
AATCGAATTTTATTATTGAGTGGGCCGAATGCAGGAGGAAAATCCATCACCATGAAATCGGTTGGATTATTACAAGTCATGGTGCAATCTGGATTATTGGTACCGGTTTCAGAGGAATCTGAATTTGGTATTTTTCAAAAACTATTTGCCGATATCGGAGATTCGCAATCTTTAGAAGACGACCTGAGTACGTATAGTTCTCGATTACAAAACATGCGGGCTTTTCTAAAAAATGCAGGTGATCAAAGTTTGGTTTTAATTGATGAATTTGGATCGGGTACCGATCCGAAAATTGGAGGAGCGATTGCCGAAGGTATTCTGAAAATTCTAAATCAGAGAAAAGTATATGGTGTCATTACGACCCACTATTCTAATCTGAAAATGTACGCCTATAAAAATAAAGGGATTGTGAATGCAGCGATGGATTTTGATAATGAATCACTAAGACCTACCTATAATTTACGAGTAGGTCGTCCCGGAAGTTCTTATGCTTTTGAAATTGCAGAAAAAGTTGGATTGGATCGTGCGGTACTTAATTATGCTAAAACCAAGTCAGGTAAAAACGAAAAGGCTGTAGACGAATTATTGATTGACCTACAACGAGAAAAAAAGCAACTGGAAGATCAAGTAAAAGAAATGTTGGATCGAGAAAAGAAACTCGAAAAGCTGATCAAAAATTACGAAACCCTCCACAAAGATTTAGAATATAAACGAAAGAAAATTCGACTCGAAGAAAAAGAAAAATCGCTTCAAACCGCAGCCGGAAATAACAAAGCCTTCGAGAAGCTAATTCGAGAAATCAAAGAAGATAAAAATCTTGACAAAGCGAAAGAATTAGCAGCAAAAGTAAAAGAGGAAAGAAAAGAGTTAGTCGAGAACGTTTCTGATCTTCGTGAAGATTTATATTATCAAGAAGATAACAAACCCCAAAAGGTAATCAAAGCCGGCGATTTTGTAAAACTCAAAACAGGTGGCGCCACAGGAACGGTCGAGTCCATCAAAAAAGGAAAGGTCATCGTCCTCATGGGACTCATGAAGATGACTACCAATCTAAGAGATCTTCAACTTGCCAACGAGCCGCTGGATATTCGAAAAAAGAAAAGTGTACAAACGGACGTCAGTTCCAACGCCTCAAAATTCGAATCCAAATTAGATCTTCGTGGTCTCTTCCGAGAAGAAGCCATTCAGCGGGTAGAAGAATTTGTTGACAACGCCATCATGAGTAGTGCGACCCACCTACGGATTGTCCACGGAAAAGGAAATGGTGTATTGCGTAAAGCCGTCAAACAAAAATTACGAGAATATAAAGCCATCACCAAAATTGGCCATCCTGCGCATAATGATGGTGGGGATGGTGTGACGGTGGTGGAGCTTTAAAAATGCCATGAATAGAGAAGGGACGATACTTCTAAGCTTGAATTTTTCATTTTAATTACCACTTGGAAGGAGATAAAATATTGAATATCCAATATCGAATATTCAAAATTTATTTTGTTAAGGTATAAGCTGTTTGGTGTTATCTAATCCTCCACCGCAACCTTCTTCAACCCATTCCTACCATAAAAAGTCGGAAAATACATCATCTCTGCCTTGGCTGGATTCATGGTAAATTTACCAGAATATCCAGGTTCCAAATCAATACTAAAGATATGTGTTCCCGCTGGTAACCGACGGCAATAAATCGCTATTCGATCTTTAAAATATTCCCGATGTGTTTCAAAAGACAAACGATTTCGCCACCACGTACGAGTAGCATTTTCTCCATAACTACAGGAGGCAGGGATCGGAATTTCTATCATCGCATATTCTGCTAAAGCATCTAATTTTACCGTAACTTTTAATTCCGCTTTTACATTAGCTTTCAAATTGGTAACCACTTGTCCGTTCTGTTCTAGTTCTGTAACTACCGAAAAGACATCTGACTTTGGTGTTGGATCGTCATTCCAAAATTCCTGGTAAGCGGTAAGGTAGAGTGGAATATTTCCTTTCTTTTTGAAGCTTATTGGAGCGGTAGAAATATTATTTATTTGAAAAATAGTATCCGTAATGTTTTGCCATGCAGCACCGTCAATTGAAAGTTCAGCGGTGCGATTTAAGCTTCCATCTACTTCGAAATCTTCAGAAAGAAGACTATGAACTATTTTTGCAGTAGTAATCGTATTATACCAATAATGATGTTTTCTGTTGCGAAGCACATATCGTTTCATGCCTGCTGTAATTTTATTTTCTCCTGCTTTTTTAAATATTTGATAAGCCAAAAGCGTCGTCTCTAATTCTGTTCCGCTGCTCCATCTATTGCGCTCTGTTTTGCCAAAATAATAATCTCCTAAAAGTGTTTTTTTCATTTTGTTTTTTAGCTCTTTTAAATCAAAAGGAAGATTTGCAGCTTGTTTTATTTTAGCAATCAATAGTGTGTCGTGAATGGTCTTACCAACCCAATCTGCTTCTAAAGGTTGGAGCCATTCTTTAAAGTTTGTGTTCTCTTCTAGATTTACTAATAAGTCTAACCAACGCAATCTTTCAGGTGCGGAAAGATGCTCTGCTTCGTTGGCCAACCAAGTTAATGCTTGTTCTAAAAAAGGAGTATCATAACCGTTTTCCATTGCAAAAGCCAAAACTTTAATAATATGATTACTCATCCAGTAATTTGGATTTTCTGGGGTCCACCAAGACCAAAACCCTTTTGGGCTTTGTCTTTTTTCTAACAGGCTAATTAATCGGTTAATTTCTTTTTTATAATTTACTTTTTCTTTTGTCAGGATCGCTAATTTTTCACTCCAAAGGAAAGCCAAGAGTTTGCTCGCAGCTTGTTCGTTACATTCGTGGCGGTAGTTGCGAAGATATCTGAGGCCAAGAGTAGCGATATTGATTTGATTGGTTTCCGCTCGGATAAAGACTGGCCCTTTGCCAGGATCAAAATTGATGAAAAGGGTGGTATCCTTGATCAGCAGTTCATAGATGCCCGAAGTTTCTTCTACCCCAATCGGTAAGACCGGAATGCTGCGTTGTTCCCCATCTCGGTGATTTGGGGAACTGAGTTCATAAGTAAGCGTGATACTATCTGTAGTCGGTGTAGAAAGCAAAGCCTGATCGATGTGGACATCTGCTAAGGTGGTGGTATTATTTTGAATGGGTTGACCATCGAGTGTAAAGATCGTTTTGGTTTGAATCGTATCACCAGAATAGTTGAGCGATTTACCGATTAAATTAATTTGATCACCTGCCACCAGAAAACGCGGAATCGCCAATTGCGCCATCACGTTTTTATAGGCATCGGTGGTAGATTGAACGATCCCTGCTTGTTTTTGCTGGTTCATTCCAATTACATAATTATTCCAGCGAGTGGTATTGTCCGGATAAGTGACATTAAAATAGGCTTCGCCGTTTTGATTGGTGACGAGCCGTGGTTGGAAGTAGGCATAGTCGGCGAATTGAGAGCGGAGGATATTGGTTGCATTGGAGGAACCGGATAGCTCCGATTGAATAGAAATATGTTCTTTTTTAGAACTAATTTCTGACTCCGGAATCAGCGCACCCCGGACTCTGATCCCATCGATATAATAATCTACTCCATCTGATCGGGAGCCGCGGACGGTGACGTCGTCTCCTTCATTTACTATCGAAAGACCAGCGGCTCTGCCCTGAAGAGCCGAAATAGTTTTGGTAGGTAAATTTCTAATTTCTTTACTGGTGATGGTTTGACCAGAAGTGGTATTGTCTTTGGATATTATTGGAACTTTATATCCTTTGACCATAACTTCTGATAACATTATTCCTTGAGAAGATAGATATATTGTTAAAGGTTCTTTGTTTGGGTTGGGTACGCCTTGGATGACCAGATCACTGTACCCAAGATAATTGAATCGAATATTGTAAATTCCTAATGGGGCATCAAGTTGAAAGTTTCCATCAAAATCCGATGTGGTTCCAATTTTTGTGTTTTCGATATAAATATTAGCTCCAAATATTGGCTTATTGGTTTCTAAATCCCGAACGATACCTTGAATGCCCAGCGATGAATATCTAAAAGTACCAAAAGGTTGTTTATAAGTGTCGAATTGATAGCGCTTCTCTTCTGCTAATTTTTCTGGTAAATCAGTTAAAGGAATAGAGAATAATTCAGGATGGTTTTCAAATAATTTTTTTAAATAAGCTTGAGACGGATCGGGTGTTTTTTCTATTGAAGAAAGGTCCTTAAAAAATAAGATTCCACCTTTGATATTTAAGTTGTAATCAATAAAACTTCCGTCCCGGTATAGAAAGCTAAGTTGATAACTACCATTAGGAATCGCCTGGATTTTTTGAGTAGATCCGGGGAGGAAAAGGTGCAGACTGTCTGCATGTTTTATCAAAGTCAGACGGATATTTTCAGGGTCTTTGAGTTTAAAAATTGCGGTGTTTTTACCGGAAAATTTTTGCTTGACTTTCTTCTTTCCTGTAATCCCTTGCCAGTTGAATTCTTGAAGGTCAGTCGGTGTGTAAACCAGTTGAAGTGGATGTTGGATTTTTGATTGATTATTGGCAAATTTTTTGGAAAATTTATATTCGTAAAGTCGGTCTCGATCACGAGTAATTTGATGACTAAAGCCAGGGTCGTATTTAAATGTAAAAGGTGCTTCTTTAGATTGAAAACGACCTCGTTTTTGCTTTGGATAAAACTTGATGTTTTGATAGCTAAATGGTCCAATTTTAATGCTATGACTTTTTTTATTGATAAAGTGTATTCGGTGATTTCCTTGACTGATCGCAAATTCATTTGACCAGTTTTTCGGATTGTTTTTTAATACAAAAATGGATTTTCTGATTAGGTTTAATTCGTTGGAAGTCCAGTGATTCGGCATCGGTTTTTTTCTTACCCTCAACTTATTATTACTACTGACCAACCGGTCTTCATCAATCGCAATTTCCAGTTTATGTCCTAACTTTAATTCTACTCCAGAAACTGTGTATTCGTTGTCCTGAGTTCGAATAATAATTCGATTTTTTCCCTTTGATCCAATAAAACTATAAGGTGGATGGTCGTCTACATCATGATAGTACACTAGCTGTCGATTCACCTTGATCATTAGAATCTTTTGAGTAATTCCATTTTTAAGAATGTAAGGAGCAAACTGGGCAATGTCTTGATAAAAACTATCTCCTTCTACTTTTTCGTAATGGAGAAATACGCCTTGTTTTGAATGTCTTAGTTTGTAAAAAAGTTGATCTGATATATCTAATTTTTCCAACCATTCTTGATCTAGCTTTTTGTTGGTTCTTTGCGATTCTGATAAGACCCGATAGCTTATTTTTTGTAAAGGATTTTTAAAAGGTCCTGCTTCTATTTTTGGACCAGTAATTCTATTGTTTTCAAATTGGTCATTGATACTCAGTGCAGTAAGGTTTACGTTGGCTGCGTTTTTACCTTTACCATTTTTTACTTTAACTTTGACTGCTACGGTGGCACCGGGTTGGATGATTTCTGGTTGAATGACTTCTAAACTCAGTTGGTTTTTATAAAATAATAAATCCAATCCTTCACTTTTTATTTCACCATTCCATCTATAATAATATTTTAAATAGTAGGACTTATTTCGATTGGCCTTTCTGGCATAAAAGGCACCCGCCGGAATGGGTGACATGGAGGTTTTTAATTTTTTATTTTCATACCATTCCCAGAGAAGTGGAAGCCCACGAGGATTTTGTATGTTTATTAAAATAGAATCTCCCAGATGTCCTCCCATTATTCTTGCCATCGAGGATTGATCTTTTAAATCAAAGGTTTTTATCAAAACAGAATCTTGATCAAAGAACTTCCAGAGATAAGGTTGGTCGTCTATTTTTTCTTGAAAAGGCAAACTGATTTTTCTACCCTTCGAGCGATTATTTGCCGTATTGATCATAAGAACTTCATTCAGGTCAGGACGATCAAGACAATTATTTTCTACCGAAAGTTCGAGACCTTCCAGAGAGACAGAAAAGCAGGAAAGTTCATCTGGTTGCTTTTTTTCTTCGAGTTGAAAATATCTTTTTTTTGTCTGAATCTCTCCATTGGCATTGGTAAATTCAGCGATCATCTGATACTTAAATTCCGCTGCTGGCAAAACGGAATCCGGAATGATAATTTCGGTTGGTTTACGCAGATTCAGTGCTTGCTCCCAGGCCCACAAAGTATCTCGAACGATTACTTCATCTCTAAAGAATAATTCAGGATTCGCCTTTGAAACGAATCCATTAGGTGGAAGAACTAAAATTTTCACCCTGGCATCCTTGACCTGCAATCCATTTTTATAGGTAGCATCCGCGAGGAGTTTTACCGTATCGCCGTAAAAAAAATGGTCTTTTTTCAGATCAATTTTGTAAGTGACTTCATCTAGTTGGTAATCTCTATATTGAAAGTTAGTTTTAATCCATTGGTAATCTTTCCCATGAAATTTAACCTGATAATTATTATCTAATCTCAATTCCAGGCTATCGTGAAGAATCATTTCATGGGTAATATTTCCATCTTTATCAGGAAATAAGGCTATCAGATTTTTATTTTTTGACCGATTATTAAAGGGCTTCAAAAACAAGGGGCCTTTTGGATACCGCCCTTTTTTATCGACCAGATAAGCTTTTATCTTCAAGGTGTCACCAGGTCGGTACTCCGGTTTATTGAGTACGATATATCCACCATATTTTGGATCTTTAATTTTTCGAATTTGACGTTCAATCTTATGATAAAGGTTTTTTGGCCAGCGTAAAGGATTTATTTTATGCCAAAACTGACGATGTCTTCGATATCGATAATTTTGCTCTAAAGTTCTATAAATCACCTCATCACCAATCCTAGCGATCATCTTCATTTCCTTCTTCCGCTTTTTCTTTTTCCAACGGAAGTTTTTTGTAGACTCATTCCATTTTAGCAATTTTCCATCAAGTCGAATTTGGGTGGAAGCCTTTTCTGATGCGGAAACATTAACAGGATTAAAATAAAGATGTTTTTTAGAATCAATTATATCAATTTTAGCGGTAGCTTGCAGCAAAAGTTCTAATTCCAGTTTTTCTAATTGATTGGAAACACGTAAATAATTGCCGATCGGTAATTCAACAGAAGTAATTGTTTCAGCACTCGGATCATTAATAGCCGTATGAAAATACTTTGGTGAAGGATCGAAACGCTTTTGATCTAGTAGCTCTAAAACTTCAGAGGCCGTAATTTGATAATATAGATAATGTGTTTTCGGTGCACCTGTTTGTGCCAAAAGTGCAAAGGAGAATAGAAAAATGGAGATGGTTGCTAAAAGTCTAGATAACATAGTTATTCGTTTATGGACGGGCAGCCACACAGAAGAAGTAGAATTTGACTCTTTTAGAATCAGAATCTTCCAATGGAAAATTACAAAGAAAAGTATCTTTCCTGTTATTATAACGATAAAAATTATGCTTACGTTGGTCAAAATCCAAAGAAAATCAAAATATCTTATAGATTTCTATTTATTAAATTAAAAATATTCTAATTTTTTAAACAACTTCTGTTAATACTTCAAAAATAAACAACCCTTCGCCCTAGAAATCGTTTATAAAGTAGTTGTAGTTAAATTCTATTAACTTTAAACAGCTGTATACTAGAACCATTTCCCTTGCAATGAAAAGATTTTACTTTTTCCTTCTTACCCTTTTTGTAGCTTCCAATCTATTTGCTCAAACTAACTACACCATTAGTGGTTATTTGATTGATTCCGAGACGGGAGAGAATATTATTCAAGCCAATATTTTCAATAAGGAGAAAATAACACAAGGTACCAATTCTAATAATTATGGATTTTATTCCTTGACCTTGCCAGAGGGGAATTATACGTTGGTCTATTCTTATCTGGGTTATGATACCCAAGAAATCACTTTTAATCTTAACGAAAACAAAGAACTGAATGTCCAGCTTTCTTCTGGGCTTACTTTTAAAGAGGTCGTTGTCACTGCAGAGGATGAAGATGAGAATATTGAAGGAACACAGATGGGGACGATTTCTCTTCCAGTAGAAAGTATCAAGACCTTGCCAGCGCTAATGGGAGAGGTAGATGTACTCAAAGCACTTCAACTTTTGCCTGGTGTTTTGTCGGCCGGGGAAGGGAATAGTGGCTTTTATGTGCGAGGTGGTGGACCAGATCAAAACTTGATTTTATTGGATGAAGCCGTGGTATATAATAGTGGTCATCTTTTGGGATTCTTTTCTGTGTTTAATGCAGATGCGATTAAGAATACGACGCTGATCAAAGGTGGAATGCCTGCGGAATATGGTGGTCGATTATCTTCGGTCGTTGACATTCAAATGAAGGATGGGAATAATAAAAAGTATGTGGTCGAAGGAGGAATTGGAGCAGTGGCTTCTCGAATTACCGTGGAAGGACCAATTAAAAAGGGTCAAAGTTCCTTTATCGTTTCAGGTCGAAGGACGTATGCTTTTGATTTGGCTCAGCCCTTGATTAAGAATACAGATTTTGCGGGAACGAACTATTATTTCTATGATCTAAATTTAAAAATAAACCATCGCTTTTCTCAAAAGGATCGACTCTTTGCCAGTGCTTATTTTGGGAGAGATATTTTAGATTTTAATGCCGTGCAACGAGGTTTGAATTTTCGAATGGCTTATGGAAATGAAACGGCGACGCTTCGGTGGAATCATCTTTTTTCTGATAAATTCTTTATGAATCTTACGGGTGTTTACAACGCTTATGATTTTAGTTTTACGGGTGCTCAAGGAGATTTTACGGTCGATGTTTTTTCTGGTGTAAAAGATTATAATTTAAAATTAGATTTTGATTATTTCCCGAATCCTAAACATCAAATTCGATTTGGGGTCAACGCAACCTATCATGAACTGATTCCTAATATCGCAAGAGCAACTTCGGGAGACGTCAATTTTCTAAGTAAACCAGAAGCAAAGTTTGCATCGGAAACGGCAATTTTTGCCAGAGATGAAATAAAGGTCACGGATCGTTTAAGTGTAAATGCTGGGGTCCGTTTAGGAATTTTTAATCACCTCGGACCTTATGTTGATGAAGCTGGAAATGAAACGAGTCGCGGAAAAAACGTTCAAACCTATTATGGATTCGAACCTCGAATTAATGCCAAATTTACGTTAGATGCTAAGAGTTCTATTAAGGCGGGATATACGCATAATTACCAGTTTGTTCATTTGGTGAGTAATTCTGCGTCTACTTTACCGATTGATATTTGGGTGCCAAGTTCGCCGTTGGTAAAACCTCAATTAGGGATTCAGTATGCGATTGGTTATTTTAGAAATTTTAAAGATGATCGATATGAGGCTTCGGTGGAAGCCTATTATAAAGACCTTCGTAATCAAATCGATTATCGAGAAAGTTATATTAATAATGTTGCAGTAGAATTGGAGCAAGAATTTGTTTTTGGAGATGGTCGCGCCTATGGAGTCGAGTTGTTTTTCAAAAAAAGAAAAGGGGCGTTAAACGGTTGGATCGGATATACTTTGTCTAGATCGGAGCGAAGCTTTCCAGAGATTAATGACGGAGCAATTTTTCCAGCAAAATTTGATCGTACCCATGATTTATCTATTGTTGCCAATTATAAATTGAGCCCTAAGTGGACTTTTGGGGGCGTTTTTGTATTTGGAACTGGGAATGCCTTTACGCCGATTACGAATCTATTTTTAGCAGAGCGTCGACTTCGTCCTGAGTATGGGGATCGGAATAGTGCAAGAATTGATGACTATCATAGACTGGATTTATCGGCTACGTTTTCACCTAAGCCAGATTCAAAAAAACGATTTAAATCAAAATGGATTTTTTCAATTAATAATGTATATAATCGGTATAATACTTTTTATAATTTCCCAGAACTATCTCTTTTAGAATTAGACTCTGGATTTTTAAACGCAGCTTATTATAAAGTTTCCTTGTTTCCTGTGATCCCATCGGTTACTTGGAATTTTAGTTTTAATAAATAATATGATGAATAAAAGTCAGGTAATTTTATTTTTGATAATATTATTGTTTTTTACTGCTTGTGAAGAACAAATATTTCCGCTTGATGATGGTTCTCCACCTTTATTGGTGGTAGAAGGAGTCATTGAAGGAGGCGAAATGCCAACGCCTCCAGTAGTATTGTTGACACGAAGTCTTCGATTTACTTCAGACGGGAGACAGCAGTCTCTCGATGATCTTTTTGTACATGATGCATTGGTCACAGTGAGTGATGGTAGCCAGGTGGTAACCTTAGAAGAGATTTGTTGGGACGATTTAAGTGAAGATCAGCAAAAGTTGGTTTCGGAAAACTTTGGTTCTCGTTATGATTCCATTGGTGTCAACCTTTGTGTTTATGCAGATGTCAATCAAGAAATGCTTGGTGAAATCGGAAAGACTTACACTTTAAATATCCAAGCAGATGACCAAGAACTTTCAGCCGAAACGACGATTCCGCCACATGTACCGATTGATAGTGTTTATTATCAAAATAGATCTGGTGATAATTCTCCTGAGTACTTTGATCTAATTGCCAAGATTTCTGATGTAGAAAATCGCCCTGATTTTTACCGTTATTTTACCAGTACCAATGGAGATTTTTTTGACGCCCCGTTGGCTTCTGTTGGGGACGATCTGCTTTTCGATGGGCAGGAATTTGAGTTTCCACTTACGGAAGGGGAGACCTGGACCGATCCTCCTGCGGATCCACAAGATTATGGTTTTTTCTATGTCGGTGATTCTATAACTTTAAAATGGTGTAATCTGGATGAAACACATTTTAATTTTTGGAGTACTTTAGAATTTAATTTTTTCAATCAAGGCCCTTTTGGTTCCTATACCCGGATCGATTCTAATATTGAAGGAGGACTGGGCGTTTGGGGCGGCTATTCGGTTAGCTATTATACGGGAGTCGTGGAATAAGGAAGTCTTCGTTGGTGCGATATGCAATTCGCCCTTGTCGAGCCTTTCAGATTTTTTCCGATTTTATCATTTTATAAGTATCTTTGCGGAATGGATAAAAAAGTAAAAAAGACCTCAGATATTGAAGTTAAAGTTGGCCTCAACGAAGCCAATCTTCCCGTTAAAATAGAATGGCGTGCTGCGGATAACCCAGACTTAAAGGAATTTCAAGAGTGCAAAGCCATGATGTTGGGTTTCTTTGCCAAAGAATCTCTAGAAACCATGAAAATGGATCTTTGGACAACAGAAATGCAAGTGAATGAAATGGATCGTTTTATGTTCCAGTCTTTGCGTGCTATGGCAGATACCTATTTCCGAGCAACAAAGAACTCTGAACTGGCGAGCGATATGCAAAAGTTTGTACAGTACTTTGGTGAGCAAACGAAGATCCTTGTAAAAGACAGCGGGAAAGGAGCGTAGACTAAAAACTCCTTTATTTAACCAGCTTACTAGTCTTGAAGGTGTGCTGAATAGATGCTGTGATAGAATAGCCAATATGAAATGACTTCCGAATTAATTGTCTACCTATTCTGGATTAACAATTTTTCCCTGATAGCTCATAGTCTCTGTTTTATCTCCTGAGTGAACGGTTAATAAATAATTTTCATGACCTCTTTCTGCTGACCACTGGACATAATTGGTATTCAATATTGTGTAGATGTTATCGTAAATATGGTTTCCAATATCTTTTCCATCTAAATCAATCAAACCCCATTTGTCTTCTTTTTGTACGATAAACCGATTGGTAAAAGGAGGGAAGAATTTTATGGAATTATAAGTAGGAGGTATAATATATTTTCGGGTATTCCGATTAATGATTCCGATTTTTTTTGAAGTAGTATCTTGGCAAATTGCATAATCATAATAAAATACTCCTAATTGCCCATCAATATCTGGGAGTTTTGTATTTCCTTTTTCATCAACCATTGAATAATTTTCCTCATAGGAACCATTTTCATGGTACTTTCTTTTGTTTACATTAAAAGTATGATGATTAATATGGTTTAAAGAATATTTTACAATTGGAGAAATGGTGTCACCAGTTGTAGCTAATAAAAAATGTAAGCTGTCTCCAACGTTCGATGTATAAGCTCCTTCGCTTTTAAAATAAAACTTACTATAATTCACTGGTGTAAGAATCTCCCCATCTAATGTAGCCAATCCTTTTAGATTGTTCTTTTCAAGAATTAAGAGTCTGCCTTGAAGAATAGGATCTTCAATTTTAATTTGATCCCATTCCATTTTTAATTTAAAGGATTGCGTCTCTAGATCGTAGACCCCGCTTTTGTTTTCTTTTCTTACTATTAAGTGTTTGTTTCGCGAGTAATAAATTCCGTCATATTCAATTGGCAATAACATCTTACCTTTATAGTCAAAAATTCCTTTTTTCTTCTTGTCATCTTCAACCATAAATAAAGCGTATTGGTGCCCATAATAAGTGTTTGGCGTTTTCTTTTTTCCTCGAACAATCGAAGAAGCGGATTCGTAAATTACGGGAATAATTACTTCGCCGTCTTTATTTAGAATTCCTCGTTTATCATCTTTCTTTGCATAGAAAATTACTTCCGTGTGTCCTTGTTTCGGGTAGAGATGATCGTAAATAGCAGGAGTGATTACTTCATTTGTTTTCTTATTCTTTAATCCTGACTTACCATTCTCTTTAAAGACTTTGAGTTTTGATTTTGGAAAGATAAATTTATTTTCTGGGTAATTACCATTCTTATCTGGAAAGACTTCTTCGACATAACCCGTCTTTTCTGAAATGACTAGTTTTCCTTCTATTCCATCTCTTTTGAATTTACTTCCACCAGCTTTATAATTTTCTAAATAGTCATATTTTAAACCCGTATTTCGATCTTTTGGACTAGTAAACTTTGTATCTACGTACCCATACTTTCCATTTTTCTTTACCAATAATAAATGTCCATCATCTCCATTTGTTCCCATCTCATCATAGACAAAATGTTCTATTATTGATTGAGTAGACATTCCAACTACTCCCCATTTTCCTTGGTACTTCATTTTTGCATAAAAATAACCACCACCCATTTTAGGTTTAAGATTTTCAATGACTTCATAAACGGGATGAAAGATCTCGACACCGTATATATTAATGATCCCGTAATGGTTATTTTTTTTGACTTTGAAAAAAAAGTTATAAGGAGCAGTCATTAGAATTATAGAATCATAATCGACTCGAAAAAGAAATTCATCTTTTTCATTAAAAGCTACATAACCATCCGATTGTGGGGCAAAAAAAAGGAAATTGTTAAACTTAATTTTATTTGTAGTTGAAAAATCAGTCTGACCACCACAAAAGAAAAATAAACTTATGAATAAGAGGGTGAATGAAAAACGCATAGTATAAAATAGGTTTGAAGAGCTTTAAAAAAGTATAACTAAATACTAATTGAAAAAAAAATTATTTATTTCCAGATTTAGATTTCGTCAATGCTCCGTCTATTTTATTAGAAATATGATCGCCAATATTAGGGAAGCCACCACTAATCAAATCATAGAAGTTTCCATCCTTATCAATCACCATATTGGTAGGATAGGATTTTACAGAAAAGTCATTGCAAATATTTCTAGCATCAGAAATCACTGGATAATCTAAAGGATGCTTCTTCAAAAATTTATTTACTTTTTCTTTTTCATTGAAAGTGATGGAGGCGAAAATAACTTCTGGGTTGTTCTTGTACTTTTTATAAACTTCGTTTAAGGCTGGAATTTCTTCAATGCAAGGCTTACAAGTAACAAACCAAAAATTTAGCACCACTACTTTTCCGACAAGCGATTCAGAAGAAATAGTTTTACCATTCATATCCGTCATGGAAAACGACGGTGCCTTTTTTCCAACAAACTCGGAAGGTGCTTGTGATTTTAAAAATTTAGCCATTAAATCTTTTTCATCAGCAGTAGATTTTCTGAGCTGCATATGTTTTAGCTGACCATTATTGTCCATAACTGGTTCTACTGACCATTCTCCAGAATTCATTCTTTGAGCGAATTCTGACATAGGTACCTTCTTGCCTTCTTCATCTAGGATGATGGTCTTCTCATCCATTTTAATTGCCTGTTTTGTAGTAGGCTGACCATGGGAATTAAAAGATAAAAATAATAGGGTGAAGAGTAGACCAGTAAA
The DNA here is from genome assembly GCA_937927835.1 of uncultured Saprospiraceae bacterium. GTDB lineage: Bacteria > Bacteroidota > Bacteroidia > Chitinophagales > Saprospiraceae > JALZUU01. The sequence goes on from CALGJS010000282.1 coordinate 14,065, forward strand.
AATTAAATTTTTCATTTTTTTGGTTGTAAAGTAAACCAAAATAAGTGAATTAAATCGTGATTGAAATGTTAAAAAGTAGTCAATAATTACCCCTTCCAATTAGATGGATTATCATTTATGTAATTGGTGACCTTTATAAGACTTTGGTTATTCCAAATGATTCTATCATGATAGTTTCGTTGCCAGATAGAATTTTTTTGTTCAAGGTTAATAAGATGGGTTGGATCTGGGGCAATTTTTAATTGACTTGGGGTAGGAAAATTTCGGTACTTCCATGATCGTGTAGCTGCTTTAATTTTTGTAGTAACACTACTTTTGAAACCACGAACGATAGCACCGATAGTTTCAGTTGGACTCTGGAATTTTCCGACCAATGCCTGCGATCCTTTACTTTCTAAAATCTGTAGGATTCCATGCATATGGTCGGGCATAATCACAAAGGTACCCAAACGTACATTCGATCGGATTGATGGAGTTTCTAACCAGTTGTCATGTGCGATGGAACCAAACTTATTTAGACACATGATTCCATTTTGTATTTCTCCAAAAAGATGATGTCTATTTTGACAGTTTAGAGTGATGAAGTATAGACCAGCTTGACTATAGTCATAGCCTTTTAGTCGTAGACTACGTCGGTTGTGTTTTTGGTAGGTGTGTTTCATTTTGTGGTTTTTTAGGTTAGTTGGGTCGGTTGGTCGGTTGGTCGTGGTTTCTGTAGGGGCGTATTGCAATACGCCCCTACAGAAACCACCCTAAAACCGTATACAAACGTTCTTCATCTCCGTAAAAAACCGCAGTGCTTCCCAGCCACCTTCGCGACCCACACCCGATGATTTTACACCACCAAACGGCGTACGTAAATCACGAAGCATCCAGGTATTGATCCACACGATTCCTGCTTCGATGTCTTTGGCCATGCGATGGGCACGAGAGATATCTTGCGTCCAAATCGTGGTAGATAAACCATAGGGAATATCGTTGGCATAACCAAGCACTTCTGCTTCTGTATCAAAAGGCATGATCGTAACAACTGGACCAAAGATCTCCTCTTGATTGGTTCTACAATCCGCAGAAAGACCTTCAATGATCGTTGGTTCTACATAATAACCTTGATCGTAAGGAGCATCGAGCATTTTTTGTTTTCCTCCACAGAGAAAGGTTCCTCCTTCTGATTTGGCAATGTCTAAATAACTTAATATTTTTTCTAAATGTGGTTTGCTTACTACAGCGCCGGTCGTTGTCGCAGGGTCTAGTGGAGGCCCCACTTTTAGTTGTATTGTTTTTTCAATAAAGTCTTTTTTGAACTTCTCATAGATCGGTCGCTCAATCATGATTCGCGAACCACAAAGACAAATCTGTCCTTGATTGGCAAAGGAAGAACGAATCGTGGTTGCCAGCATCTCGTCATAATTACAATCCGCAAAAATGATATTAGGATTTTTGCCTCCCATTTCTAGAGATAGTTTTTTAAATCGCGGTGCTGCAAGACTCGCAATTTTTCCACCAACGGCAGTAGATCCTGTAAATGAAATGGCTTTTATTTTTGGATGGGTGCTGATGGCATTTCCGATTCCAGCACCTGTTCCATGAATGATGTTCAGCACACCAGGAGGAAATCCTGCTTTGACAGATAATTCCGCTAATCGAAAAGCAGACATCGGGGTAACTTCAGAAGGTTTTGCTACCACAGTATTTCCAGCTGCTAGGGCAGGAGCAATCTTCCAAGTAAAAAGATATAACGGTAAATTCCAAGGTGCAATACAAGCTACGACTCCCAATGGTTGGCGTAAGGTATAATTGATGGCATTGGGCTCATTCATTGAATGTGCGTCCCCTGAAAATTGTGTGATCGCATTGGCGAAGAATCGAAAATTGCTGGCCGCTCTTGGGATGTCTACTGCTTTCGCCAAAGAAAGTGGTTTACCATTATCGATCGATTCTATTTTTGCGAGCGTATCTAATTCTTTCTCAATCAGATCTGCTAGTTTAACCATCAGATCATGACGATGTGTTGGTGTGGTGGCTGACCATGCAGGAAATGCCGCACTAGCAGCGGCAACGGCCGCTTCTAAATCCTCTTCATTTGAATCTGGAACTTCTGCATAAGGAATTCCTCGCGAAGGATCGTAAACGGGTAGATAATTTTTAGTAGCAGGAGCTCGAAATTCGTTATTGATTTGATTGAGGATTCTTTGCATGTGGAAATTTAGTTTTTTAACAAGGTTTCTATTGATCTGTAAGTTTGGCGGTTAATTATTGTTTTTTAGCAAAAGAGCAATCGTATTTATCCTGATTATTGAACTAAAAATTTTGACCTTTCTAATTTTTTAATGTTCATTTTTTTGGCAGAAAAAAAACGAAACAAAAAATCTGCCGCCTGTAGCATTTTTCGAATTCGACACGTCTAATAAAATATCAAACCGAGTAAACTCGCTTGGAATTTTGTTTTTCATTTTTAAGGTATCGATTTTTAATCATCTATTTTTCAATTGTCAGTTTCTTAGCTCATACAATACTCGGTTTAAGATATTTTATTAATGCGCCGAATGGAAAAAAGCTAAAGGTCGGACCCTTTATCTAAATGAGAACCATTTCAATCATCAACAACTTTTTATTAATTATTTAATAATTTCTAAGCTTAAATTGACTATAAATATTAAAAAAAAAAACATCAATAAAGGAGAGATTAAAAGTCCTGTTGGTTGTTCTAAATTGGCATTTGTGAAGAAGAAAATGGGTTTAATTTGTCCTGTTAATCTTAAGTAAGATCTCAACCTATTATTTCATAACTCCTTATTTTTTTGGTAAACTTACCCTTACCTTTACCCTTACCCTTACTCTTGCGCTTCATGCCAAAAGCCTAAACCTCGTTTGACAGCATCGGTCAATGGTGGTAACTCTGATCTTGGAATTAATAAAGTTGAAATATTATGTAGATCATTAAAGATCGGATGTTTAACCGCAGTCTTATTCAAATAATCATGACCCGAAGATCCACCCGTTCCTACTTTTCTACCCAGCATTCTTAAAACCATTTGCGCATGACGGTAACGCCATTCGGTTAATAATCCATCTACATCCATCAAGGAAATTAGGAATCGATAGGGTAGTTGTAAAATAGGTTCTTCATTATATAAACTAATAAACAAGGCTGCCAATGTCGCATCATAACTGAGTCGTTGCTTGCCTTCTTTTACCAATGTTTTATGAACTTCTTTATCTAAAATACTTTTAAAATAAGTATCGGTATTTCCCATCATCCGCAAACGCATCGCTTTGTCTTTTTCGCTAAGATAATCGGATGCACGAATAGCCGCTGCTTCTTTACTCACCATTTGCTCAACTGCTCCGCGATACTTTTCTAAGAAATTCCATTTTCCTAAATTTAAAAATGGCGTTCTTTCTAACCAGTTTTCTACTGCCTCGAATAAACTATTTCCATCCTCAATGGCCTTTAGTTTTGCTTGTTGTTCTTTGGTGAAAAAAGCAGCATAATGATGGCCTGCGTAAGTCATTCTTTGTTCGGTTTCTAGTCCCATTAAGTTTTCTATTTGTCTAAATTGAAAACTTTGAAAACCAGAAGCAGGGAAAAGATATTTTCGGAAATCGAGAAACTCTAGAGGCGTCATCGTTTCCATAATTGGAATCTGTTCGAGTAATAATTTAAATATTTTCTCGACGCGACCTAGACGAGCAACGGCAGTGCCAAGGCTTCGTTCGTTGACAAGTTTACGATCAAACATATCGACGATAGAACCTAACTCATGGATGGCTTGTTTGAACCAAAGTTCGTAAGCCTGATGGGTAATAATAAAAAGCATTTCATCGTGGGCTGGTTCTTCTTGAAGTTCCGCACTGCGTAAATTTTGAGCGTCGAGAATTTTATCTAATCCTAAATATGATTCGTAATGAATCGTGGTATAAACTTGTTTTTTCATAATATTTTTTTCAAAAAAGGAGCGGTGTAAAATAGGGTAGTCTTAATTTCTAAAACCGATCCCTTGGCGTTCTTCGACATCAGATTCCATGAGTTCAAAACTACTAATATCATCTAAAGTAACTTTCCCTATTAGTTCTGGCAATCGTTCCTTGGCAGGGATTCCAGCCATTCGTAGATTTTGACGACGGATGGTTTCTTGAACAATTTTTCGCATCGTTCTAGCATTGCCAAAATACTTGTGTTTTCTGTCTAGTAGTTTTTCAATATATAAAACCAAATGCGCTTCTGCTTCTGGTTCCATCTCAAGTCTTTCACTGGTAAACATCAATTTGCTGATGGCCAATAATTCCGGATGATTATAATCAGGGAAATTAAATTGTTTATCAAATCGAGACATCAAGCCTGGGTTGGCTTCAATAAATTGCTGCATCTCTTCGGGATAGCCTGCTACGATGACCATAAATTGTCCTCGCTGATCTTCCATCCGTTTGAGTAAGGTCTCAATTGCCTCCCGACCAAAATCGTTTGCACCACCTGAACTAAGCGCATACGCTTCGTCAATAAAAAGACCACCGCCGATGGCTTCGTCAATTTTCTCAGAAGTTTTGATTGCGGTTTGACCAACAAATCCTGCGACCAAGGAACGGCGATCTACTTCGATCATTTGTCCTCTCTCAAGAATTCCGAGTGCTTTATAAATTTGAACTAATAATCTTGCGATCGTAGTTTTCCCAGTTCCGGGATTTCCCGTAAAAACGGTATGGATAGAAAATGCTTTTCGAATATCTTTTCCAATCTCTCGGTAGTACCGGACCAGTTTGCTGATTTCGTCAACTTCTTTTTTAATTTCTTCGAGTCCTACGAGTGCATGTAATTGGGTGAGCGCATCGTCTAGTAAGGCATCATCAATTGGGAGTAAATCTATTTCTTGCGTCGCAGTAGGGAAGGTACGAGTGATATCTTCTGGCAAGATTTCAGAAAGACTTTCTGGTGGAAGTTCTTCAATTTTTTCATGATTTTTCATGATTCGAATCGCTAAGTTTTGTTTGGCTTCATCAATAATTCCATTGACGAATCGAGCGTTTCCAAATTGATTATTACGATTCCGGTAAATCTCTACGAGCTTTTTGTGCATGATCTCCCGTGCTTCAATGCCCATAAGTACCCCTCTTTTTTGTGCGGTATATTCTGCGATTTCCATCAAATCATCTGGCGAATAATCTGGGAAATGAATTACGTTTCGTAATCGGCTATTAAGGCCAGGATTGCTATTTAAAAACTGCGTCATCTCTTTAGGATAACCTGCAAAAATAATAGCTACATCACCGACTCCGTCAGACAGTTCTTTTAATAGTACTTCAATTACTTCACGACCAAAATCTTTGTTGTCATCTCCACGATTGGTGAGTGCGTACGCTTCATCAATAAATAAAATACCACCTCGAGCCTGGTCAAGTGCCTTTTTTACTTTAGGGGCGGTTTGACCAATAAATTCACCGACAAGATCTGCTCTGCCTACTTCGTGCACCTTTCCATGCGGTAAAAGATCTAGGCTTTGGTAGATTTTACCGAGCATGTTGGCAACCGTTGTTTTTCCCGTTCCAGGATTACCAACAAAAACACTATGAAGGTTAATTTTTTGAGAATCTTCTAATCCTTTTTCTTGTCGGATTTTTAGAAATTGTAAATAGCTGGCCAGTTCGTTGATTTGCGTTTTTACAGAATCTAAACCAATCAGTTGATCAAGTTCTGCTTTGGCTTCTTCAAAGCTGAGCTTGGATACAGACTTAACGGCTTTACGAGCACCAAGTGCTGTTTTTGTTTTGAGATAATTTAGAGGGTCTGCATGAATTATCTCTTCCGATCCAATTTCGAAAGGAACAACTGCAATCAATTCGTCCATAAAAATTACCTCTAAGGTATATTTATCCTCAAACCAATAGCCGGGAGTGTCTGCTCCATAACCTGTATCGATTAAGAAGGTATCTGTGAGGGATCGAATTTCTTTATAATAAGACATGAACGCCTTTTGTTGTCCGGCATCATTATAGAAGTTAAATTGAAGTTCCAAAGGAAATTCGATTGGGTGCTCTTGAAGCAGTTTTATTTTTAGTTCTACGTTGATGTATCGCGTAGTCGTGGCGTTGAATTTGTTGAGGTATATGCGGTCGTCTTTAGGAAGCCCTGCAGCGTTACTTTCAAATAATCTAATTTCTTCTAGGTCGAAATACGGATTATTTTCTTCATTTACTGGCCCTCCAGAAACGATATTAAAAGGAGTGATACCCACTAGTTCTTCTTCAAGGTATACTTCCCAAATATAGGCACCAGGCTTCCACCATCCAGTTTTTGGGGTGCCCCAACCTTCGCGGACGTATACAATATTTTTATCTTTGAGAACAGGAACTTCTTTTTGTAAGGTACAGATTTCTTTTTGAGTGACTTTTTCTTTACAAACAAAACGGATATGAGCAATCCATTCTAATTCATCAAAAAGTTTATTGAAGAAAGAAAGTTCACAATAGATATATCTAGCTTCCTGAGCATCATAAACTACTCGATATTTCTTCTCGTTGTGGTGTAAGTTTTCCTTTGAGCCAAAAACCTTAAGTCCTCGCAATTTAAAATTGCCTCCAAGCGCATTCTCTTTTTTGTCGTCTTTAGACATGGTAAATTTAGTGTTTTAGGGGTAAAGGTAAGGAAGTAGAAGGAGAAATATTAATTAAGTTTGGTTAAAATGATACCTCATTAAAAACAAGGCATGAGAATTAGGGGTTGAAGTTTAATTTACATTCTAGATATTGGTGAAGAAAGTATGTTAAAAACGCTATATTTGTCGACTTTTAGAGGTTATCCCAACGTTTTGCATTTATGGAAGAATTAAGGTGGAAATATGCGGAGTCATTCGGAGCTGAGGATAGCGCCTTACGAGATCATTGGGAGGATCATATGAATAATTGGTGGATTGCCTTTTACCAACATCACTTAAAATTAGCCAAAGAATTAAAATTAGGAAAGGCAGACTTTTTGGGTCAATTTATGCAAGAACATCTGCAATCTAAAGTAGCAGATGTAGCTTGGGAATTTGGTTTTGATACTGAAATAAAAAAATACCAACTGATTTTAACGCCTGAAGATGAGTTAGCGCTGAGACCTTTTATTGATAGACTAATTGCTAGGGCACCACGGCTAGAAGATTGGGTGTTCTACAGCTATCGACAACCAATTTCCTTTGCAGAGTGTCAAAAAACAATCATTATTAAGTCTGGAGAGCCACTCTTAAAGCTTCAATTCTCTGGGAAACAGTCTGTTGAGCATAATTTGGAACTGAGCTTTTATTTTCCAGGAATTTCAGATGATAGTTCTTTGTACAATTTGGCAGTCAATCAGGCCTTTTTTGCTTTAGAAGCAGTTCTTGGAGAAGAAGTATTGAATAAGTGGATTGGGGTTATTGAGGTATTAGAAATGCCAGAGGACGATCGGCAGTTATTGCCACTTTCAGACCTAAAAACCTATGTGGATACCCAACAAGTGTTGATTAAAAATCAGTTACCGGATCATCCCTATTTTACTTTTTCAGAAGATGGAGATTGGACTTTGTTTGAGTTAGAACCAACGGAAGCGGAAGACTATCCTCAACAACAAGATCTATATATTGCTCGAACCATGAATGCTGATTTATGGACCAATGTGCAAAAAGGTCATCCATTTTATTCAGAAAATTACTCCAGATTAGGGGAAACCTTTTGTTATTTAAAAATGGATGGAAATTTTTCTCATGAAGAAACTTTTTTTGAATTAAAAACAGAGATTGAAAGCCAACTTAATCAAGCTTTGTTAGATCATAAATTTGGGAGTGTCATTGGAAGTGGAACCGGATATCGATACCAATACATTGATCTTGCCTTACATAATTTTGAGGAAGCCATTCCTTTAATTCAATCATTGACTACTCAATTGGGAACGCCCCGTTCCACTTGGCTATTATTTTTTGATACTCCTTTAAAAAACGAATGGATTGGTATGTTTGAAGACACACCTCCACCATTTTTTGGGTAAAATTTCTTAAATAATTTTATGAAATTATAAGTAATGCGAATTAGTTGTTGGAAATAAAAATCATAAAAAATATCGAGGGCATGCAACCCTTTCTTGGATTTCTGCACATATATCTGTGAAACGAATTGTGTTTCAAAGTCCGAACAAGCCGAAAATGGACTGTGAAGAAGAAGTAGGCAATTATCCAAGAACAAAATTTTTTTTTATGAATTTTTCCTCATTTAAGTTATATCACCTAGCATTATTATTTTTAGCATTGGCTACCTTTTCCGCTTGCGGAGATGATGAAGAAGAGCCAATGGAGTTATCGATTGTAGAAACTGCCCAATCAGACAGTGAGCTAAGTTCCTTAGTTGCTGCCTTGACGCAAGCAGACTTAGTAACTACCTTATCTGGAGACGGTCCATTTACGGTATTAGCACCTACCAATGCTGCTTTTCAAGCATTATTAAATGGAAATGATGATTGGAATGCCTTATCAGATATTCCAAATGACCTTTTAACTAGTGTACTAACCTTTCACGTACTATCTGGTCGAGTAGCAGCTGCAGATCTAAACACTGGTTATGAACCGACTTTGAGTGCTGGACCAAATGGTGCAGGTATTTCTTTACAAGTAAGTACAGATGGAGGCGTAACCTTTAATAACTCTGCTGGCCCAACGGCTACGGACATTAACACGACCAACGGAATCGTACACAAGATCAATGAGGTAATGTTACCTAAAAACATCGTTGAATTGGCACAAGCTAATCCAAATTTTAGCATTCTAGTAGATGCGTTAACAGACTCTCGGCACACAACGGATTTTGTCGGTACGTTAACAGGAGCTGGACCTTTTACGGTATTTGCTCCTACGAACGATGCTTTTGTAGCTTTATTGGCTAACAATGATGATTGGAACGGTCTAGAAGATATTGATATTGATGTGTTAGCATCTGTGCTTAGTTACCACGTAGTTGCAGGAGCGAATGTTCAATCAAGTCAGTTAACAGATGGTCAAGAAATTACTGCTTTTAGTGGTGGAACATTAACGATTGATCTAGACGGAGGTGCAAAAGTCGAAACTACCAGTGGACAGTCTGTTCCTATAGTTGCAGCAGATGTACAAGGTACAAATGGTGTAATCCACGGTATATCTTCGGTGTTATCAGCACAGTAATAGAGACGATTCATGAATCGTCTTTACGTGAATCGTCTTTACATGGATAGGTGTCCCCAAATAACCTACGGTCAGTATCGAATTTTGATGCTGGCCGTTTTTTTGTTGTGATTATCCAGATTCCCCTCTAATAGGCCTTGTTTTGACGTCTAAATTGTCGAAATTTTACATTACATTCCTTTTCAACCCCTAAAAAGAAAGTTTTCACATTTTTTATAGGGGGATAGCGTTATATTGGTGTCGAATACAATGTAGAAGCTATTGTAGAGCTTCATAAAATGTTGTAAAGAAGTAAGATTTCAGAAAAAATACATGGAAAATTTTAATTATTCTGTTTTAGTGCATAGAGAAATGACAGGTGAATTAACCTCGAACGAATCAGTTTTACTGAACGATTGGTTAGCAGCAGATAGTAAAAACCCAATTTTAGCAGAAAATATTCGTAATATCTGGATTGCTAGTCAATCCAAGGTAAGTGGATGGGAACCAGACGTAGAGGGAGGTCTAAAAAGATTGCAGCAGCGAATTGCAGAAGATGAGCAATCTAAAACGACCAGACGGCCAGTTATCTTTTCTCTATTGAAATATGCAGCGGCTGCTATGTTTATATTCAGTTTAGGATATTTTGTTATTGGCATTGGATCAGATACTGCTGAATTAAATTGGCAAGTAGCAGAAACCACGACCAACGAAATAAAAGAAATCTCTTTGACTGATGGAAGTGTAGTTACTCTTAACGAAGGAACCTATTTTACTTTTCCAAAGACCTTTGGAAGCGATAGTCGGGTTGTAAAAATGGAAGGAGAAGGATTTTTCCAGATTGAACGGGACGAATCTCGACCTTTTTCTATAGAAATGGACCATGGAACCGTACGCGTCCTAGGAACAAGTTTTAATATTGAAAATGATTCAGAAGCCAATTCTACTACCATCTCGGTAGCCTCAGGAAAGGTGGCCTTTATTCCTAAAGGAAGTACACAAGAATTTATATTAGAAATCAATGATAAATTGATTTATAATGCCAATACCAAACGATTCCGAAAGGTAAAAGATCTTTCTCCAAACGATTGGTCTTGGAAAACAAAAGAACTGGTATTTCAAGATACCAAATTAGAAGAGGTCATCCCAGCCATTGAAAAACATTTTGATATTCGTTTGTCTTTAAAAAACACCAAAATTGGAGATTGTCGTAATTTGACTGCCACTTTTACGGACGCGGCAAGAATGGATGTTTTAACTGCTTTAAAAGTATCAGTTGGGGTAGAAATCAAGAAGGCTAAAGCAACTAATACTTTTGTTATTTTTGGTGGAAAATGTGAATAGAATTTCAAGAAATTGTTGGAATATAAAGTAGACTGACTGGTAATTTTTAGCTATGCTACCTTTTGAATTTCCACCATCAAAATTGTATAATTATATGTAGTTTTATCCGACCAAACAAAATAGTCTGAATGAGTCGGTTTTATATAATTTTCTGTTTTATTCTTTTCGGCGTTGCAGCTGCCGCTCAGCCAATTTTAGACAAAAAAGTCAACTTCTCCGTTACTGACCAATCTTTTGAAGAAACCCTTTATAAGTTTAGTGAATCTGCTGAAGTTAAGCTTACCTTCAGTAACGATATTCTACCTGAAAAAAAGTTTACACATAATTTTTCTAGTGCCACCATCCGGCAAATTTTAAACATGCTCTTAAAAGATACCAAATTGTCCTACCAAGTTATTGGAGGTCAGATTGTTATTTTTAAAAAAGAAAAACCAAAACGGAAATATACCATGAGTGGTTATATAGAAGATTTGGAAACGGGTGAAGTATTGGTAGGAGCAACCATCGTAATTGACAAAATAAATGTAGGGACCAGTTCTAATGGTTATGGCTTTTTTAGTTTGGAATTAGAAGAAGGCGATTATGAGGTAAGTGTTTCTTATCTAGGATATCAACGGAATCTGCAAAAAATAAACCTGGAAGAGAACCAGCGAGCAAAAATCTCCATGCGACCTTCGTTGACTTTGAAAGAAATTATCGTGGTAGCAGAAAATATTCCGGCGTTTGAACCAGAAGATTTTATTGATAAATTAGTGAGTGTCCAGCTAAGTGCCATGCCTACTTTAGGCGGAGAAAAAGATTTATTACGCTTGGCCAATCAACTTCCTGGAGTAAGTACAGGAACGGATGGAATTGGAGGAATTCATGTGCGAGGAGGAAGTATAGATCAGAATTTATTTCTATTGGACGATGTTCCAATCTATAACCCAACCCATTTATTAGGTGCTTTTTCTGTATTTAATAATGATGCGATTAAGTCAGCAAGCTTTGTACGAGGGAGATTTCCAGCGAGATATGGAGGACGGTTGAGTAGTGTGATGGATATCCGAACCAAAGACGGAAACTTAAATGAATGGGAAACAACTGTTGGCGTCGGATTGGCGAGTATAAAATTTTCAACAGAAGGCCCATTGGTGAAAGGTAAAAGTTCTTTCTTTATAGCTGCCCGAACTACACCGTTAGGATTCTTAATTAAAAAAGCTACTCAAAATAATAAATCAAGTAGAAACCAAGAAGGGGAGACCGACCTATCTTTTTATGATGTGAATGCTAAATTGCATTATAAATTTTCTGATAAAAATAAACTACATCTAAGTTTTTACAAAGGAAATGACCGATACCAAGATGATACAGCGATCAATTATAAAGTACCGTTTAGAGACGGAATCTTAAGCAATCGAGATCGGAGTCAAGATGATATCCGTTGGGGAAATACCGCTGGGGCATTGCGTTGGAACCATTTGATAGGGAACAAGGTATTTTTAAATACCAGTTTGACATTTAGTCGCTATAATTTCTCCTCTCAATCTGTGGCTACCCACACAGATACACTCTCAACCGATCAGTCAGTTTTAAACCTTGATCGCTTTATTCAATTTAGTACGATCATCAATGATATCGGATTGAAAATGGACTTTGATCATACGGTTTCTAAAAGATATAAATTACGATATGGAGGAGAGATGACGATGCATCGTTTTACGCCTGGCGTCGCCTCAGAAGTTGGGGAATTTAATTTGGACGAAGGTGGTCTTTTTACAGAACAAAGTTTTTTTGATTCCATAGATAATCCAGTAATTCCAGCTACCGAATTTGCTTTATATACGGAACATAATTTCAGTTGGAAAAAACTAGATATTCGGATGGGGTTACGATGGTCTGCCATGATGGTAGAATCCAAGTTTTATCAATCCTTACAACCTCGATTTGATTTGAGTTGGCGACCTTGGAGACGGCTACAAATAAATGCTGGATTTAGTTATAATCAACAGTATCTTCATCTTTTGAGTACCTCAGGAGTTGGTCTTCCTACTGATATTTGGGTTCCCTCTACCCGTCAAATACGACCAGAAGAAGCACGTCAAGCGGTTGTAGGTTTTAAGACTTTGTTGGGAAATAATTTTGAATTTGGAGTAGAAGGATATTATAAAGAAATGGATCATTTGCTCGAATATACAGAGAATGCTTCCTTTAATTTTATTAATTCTAGAAATTTTGAAAATAATATCGTTACTGGATCTGGTTATTCTAAAGGGCTAGAATTTCTTTTGAAAAAAGAACTAGGACGAGCTACGGCCTTATTATCCTATACCTTATCCAAGACCACTCGGACTTTTGCCGATATTAATAATGGGAATACCTATCCTTACCGCTTTGATCGGCGACATAACCTGAAGTTTACAGGTAGTTACCGATTATTTGAACGGTGGACTTTTGTGACCAATTTTGTATATGGTAGTGGATTAGCCGTTTCTTTACCTTCTGGACTTTTTACTTACTCCAACCCTAGTAGCTTTCAAGATCCTATCGAAGTTCTGGTGTTTTCGGAGCGAAATGGGTTCCGTCTTCCATCCAATCATCGTTGGGATATCGCCTTTAATTGGAGAAAAATGGGAGAAAATATTGAACAAAACGTAGGAATTGGCATTTATAATGTATATAATCGTAAAAATACCTTATATTACAGACTAGGAAGAGATCCGGATAACCCATCCGAACCGGCCTTTCTTCGCGCCACCTTGGTGCCAATTTTGCCTTATGTCAATTATACGATAAAATTCTAGCGAATATGTTGATTCGTTTTACGGTTTTTGTTCTTGTATTACTACTCTTTTGGAGTTGTGAAGAGGTCGTGGAATTAGACGTAGATTTCGAACCAGGTTTGGTTGTCGTTTCGGAGATTGCACCAGATCGTCCAGTCCAATTAGCTTTAAGTAGATCAAGACCCATTCTTTCTCAGGCTCCAACCGAATATGTGGTTGCCGATCAAGTCACCATTATCAATCGTGAAACAAACCAGTTAACGGATCTTTTTTTACAAGAGCCGATTAAAGATACCTTGAATCCAGATTTTGAAGTTTACCCATACTATTTTTCAGGAGAAGAGGTCATCGATGCTGCTGCCAATACCTATGATTTAAATATCAAGGTAGCTGGAGAGGAGCTGATCACTGCTTCAACGACTATTCCTAACCCAGTAAGTATTACTTCTTTAAGTCTTAGAGATTATGGAGAAAGTGATGATCCAAGAGAGGATGATACTTACGATATTAAATTCGATCTTAGTTTCAGTCATAATGAACGAATGGCCGAAAATTACCACTTGGTTTTTTATTTTGAATATATCCTTGAAGTAATAGAAGAAACCGATACCAATTATTTCGTTCTTTCTCAGGTTCCAACCGTACAATCCCTTACGATGTCCACTCCTTATACTTCTGATTTTGAGAACGGAATACTTATTAAAGGTGAAGACCTCGCAAGTGGATTAAATAGTTTAGAAGCTGTTTTGTCTGTCAATTTTAATAAGGATTCTTCCCCATTTGCTCCACAATTAGTGGTAGAATTACGAAATACAAATGCGGACTATCATAATTATCATTTCAGCCTTACGCGTCAGCGAAGCCAACGAGATTCTATTCTCTCTCAAGCAATTCTAGTGCCTTCCAATATCAATAATGGTTTAGGAGTTTTTAGTGGATACAACTATGCTTCCGAAGCCATAGAGTTAAATGAGTAAACTCTATTATTTTTCCTATCTCTTTTTTCATTCTTCGCTATTCAACTTCCATAAGTAACCGTTCGTTTTACCACCATTCTACTATTTAAATTTCCCTGAAAATATCGTACCTTTGCATTTCTTTTTAAATGAAATAAGAAAACTTAAGGATCATGCTTACAGCTAATAATGTTGGTTTACAATACGGTAAACGCGTTCTCTTCGATGAAGTAAATCTTAAATTCACTACTGGAAATTGTTATGGTGTCATTGGTGCCAATGGTGCTGGGAAATCTACGTTCCTGAAAATCCTTGCCGGTGATATCGATGCTACTCGTGGTAACGTCAGTCTTGAACCCGGTAAGCGAATGGCTGTTTTACGCCAGAATCACTTTGAGTACGAAGAAGAGCAAGTGCTCAACGTCGTGATGATGGGACACCAAGAGATGTACCAAATCAATCTCGAAAAGACGGCCATCTACATGAATCCAGAAGCGACGGAAGCAGAAGGAATGCGTGCCGCCGAACTAGAAAACAAGTATGGTGAAATGGGTGGATGGGAAGCTGAAAGCGATGCAGCCGAACTACTTAGTAATCTAGGAATTAAAGAAATCAACCACACTAAAAATATGAGTGAGTTGAGTGGTCCACAAAAAGTAAAAGTCCTACTCGCACAAGCACTTTACGGTGATCCAGACATCTTATTACTCGATGAACCTACCAACGATTTAGATGCAGAGACGGTTACTTGGTTAGCAGATTTCTTAGCAGATTTTAAGAATACGGTAATCGTTGTTTCGCACGATAGATACTTCCTAGATATGGTTTGTACGCATATCGTAGACATAGACTTTAATAGTATCAAAATCTATACGGGTAACTATACTTTCTGGTATGAAAGTAGTCAGCTGATGACGCAGCAGATGGCGAATAAAAATAAGAAGACCGAGCAGAAGCGAAAAGAGATGATGGAATTTATCGCTCGATTCTCCGCGAATGCATCGAAGTCTAAGCAAGCGACCAGTCGTAAAAAAGCCTTGGATAAATTGAGTCTAGAAGAGATCAAACCTTCGAGCCGTAAATATCCTTTTATCAATTTTAAGCCGCAAAGAGAACCGGGTGATCAGATTCTAAAAGTAGAAAAATTATCTGCGACCAACGCTGCCGGAGAAACCTTATTTAAGGACATTAGCTTTATGATGAACAAAGGCGAAAAGATCGCTTTATTCAGCAAAGACTCTGCAATTTTGACGGCCTTTTTTGATATTCTAAGTGGTGAGAAAAAGGCAGATGCTGGAACCATAGAATATGGGCAGACCATCAAGATGGAATATCTACCCAACGAAAACGAAGAGTTTTTTATAGAAGAAAATGACCTAAATCTAATTGATTGGTTACGTCAATTCTCTCCAGGAGAAAAAGATGAACAATTTATTCGCGGATTTTTAGGTAGAATGTTATTTTCAGGAGAAGAAGT